>CAYYUX010000040.1:0-15428 GCA_964474975.1 uncultured Thermodesulfobacteriota bacterium | reverse complement strand
ATCACCGAGGCCATAAGCGGCATACGCATAGTAAAGGCCTTCTGCATGGAGGGCTACGAATCAGGCCGTTTTAAAGAAGAGAACGAGCGCCTCACAAAGTACCGGCTAAAGGCCATAAGGGTTCGTAGCATATCCTCGCCTCTCATGGAGGCCGTCGGGGCCGTAGGATTCGCCCTCACCATCTGGTACGCATCTCACAGGATAGCCACGGGAGAGCTCCGGCCTGAGGCCTTCATCTCGTTTTTCGCCGCCACCATCATGCTCTATCAGCCAGTGAAGTCCCTTAACGGTGTTAACCTCAACATTCAGAACGGACTTGCCGCGGCAACGAGGATCTTCAATGTAATTGATATGAAAAGAGAGACGGATATGGCCCTTGGCCGGGCGGAACTACGCGGCGTGGAAAGAGAGGTGGCCTTTAAGTCCGTCTCCTTCGGCTACGGCGACAAACTTGTCCTTGATAATATAAGCATCAATGTCAAACCCGGCGAGGTTCTGGCCCTTGTAGGAAGTAGCGGCGCCGGAAAGACGACCTTTGTAAACCTTCTCCCGAGGTTCTATGAGGTCACGAGCGGGGCCATAATGATAGACGGCGTGAATATAAAAGAGCTGAGCCTCCGTTCGTTACGCTCCAATATCGCCATAGTATCTCAGCAGATAGTGCTATTTAATGACACCGTTACCAACAATATCGCCTACGGCGATACAGAGAGGTCCAGTGAAGAGGTAATATCCGCGGCAAAGGCGGCCAATGCCCACGAGTATATCTCACGCCTCCCCCAGGGTTATGATACGATAATAGGAGAGTCCGGCGTAAGGCTCTCTGGCGGAGAGCGTCAGAGGCTATCCATTGCAAGGGCCATACTGAAAAATGCCCCCCTCCTCATACTTGACGAGGCCACGAGCTCTCTTGATACGGAGAGCGAGCTTGAGGTGCAAAAGGGTCTTGAAAACCTAATGGCAGGAAGGACCACCTTTGTCATAGCACACAGGCTCTCCACCGTGCGTAGCGCCACGCGCATTATCGTCCTCTCTGGAGGAAAAATTATTGAGACAGGCCGACACGAAGAGCTTATAAAGAAGGACGGAGAATACGCGAGGCTCTACTCCATGCAGTTTGGAAAGGGCGAGCCCGCGGAGTAAAGAACAGGTTTTAACAACGGGGGCGAAGGGACAAAAAAGGGCAGGATCGTCTATAAAAATTACTTTCGCCTTACCTTGAGGCGGTTCCGATATTAAGATGAAAAAATTTTTAAAGGGCCTGACCCGAATTATTGCGCCGCCTCTGGCCTATTGGATAATACGACTGATATTCCTCACCATGAGAGTTGAGTATATCAATGACGGCCCGTGCCGTGAGCATATAAAAAAAGGCGGTAATTTTATACTGGCCTTCTGGCATGGTCAGCTCCTTATGATGCCTTACTCGTACTTCGGGACAAAGGGCATCACTATACTTGTCAGTCACCACAGCGACGGTGAGCTGATAGCGAGAACGGTTAGCAGGTTCGGCATACGTTCCGAGCGCGGCTCGACGACGCGGGGCTGGTTCGGCGGCTTCAAGGCCATGCTCAAGAGTGCGAGAGCGGGCGGGGATATCGCCATAACTCCTGATGGCCCGAGGGGGCCTGCCCATGTGGCGCAGACAGGCGTCATACAGCTTGCGAGTAAGACCGGTCTGCCCATAATTCCCGTTGCCTTCGCGGCCTCGAAAAAAAGAATTTTTAAAAGCTGGGACTCCTTCATTATGCCGCGCCTCTTTTCAAAGGGCGCCTTTGTTTACGGTGACCCCCTATTTATAAAAAAAAGGCTCAATAGCGAGGCCACGGGCGAGGCGGCAGAGGCTCTGCAAGAAACCCTCAACACCCTGACAGCCGAGGCCGAAGGCCGTATGGACCGGAGGGGCTAATCAGCCCCCTTAAATACCCCTGATGAAATACATCTTATATGACATTCTTTTTCACGGTTTTTTCGTAGCTACCCTGCCCTATGTCATCTACAAGGCGATAACCACGGAAAAATACCGCGATGGCATCGGAGAGAGGTTCGGGCATTTCAAGAGAGAAAAGCTCGCACACCTCGCAGGCAATGGCCCCGGTGTATGGATACACGCCGTGAGTGTCGGCGAGACAAAGGCGGCCATGCCGCTACTTAAGGCCATTAGAGAGGCTCGTCCAGAGGCCCGCATCCTCTTTTCCACCACCACACGCACAGGTCAGGCCGTTGCACGTAGCGAGGGTCAAGCCTGTATCGACGCCCTTGTATACCTTCCCCTGGATTTTTCATGGGCCGTAAAAAATATAATCAATGAATTTAATCCCTCCATCTTTATTGTCGTTGAAAAAGAGGTCTGGCCAAACCTCTACAAGACCCTGAACGAAAGGTCCGTTCCCATTGTTGTGGTGAACGGCGTCATATCAGAGAGGTCTTACGGAAGATTTATGAGGTTCCGCTTCTTTTTCGGCCAAATTTTTTCAACCATAGGTTTTTACTGCGCAAGCTCCCCTTCCGACATGAAGAGAGCCGTTGCCTTGGGCGTAAAAAAAGATCATGCTATTGTAACGGGCAACCTCAAGTTCGACCAGAAACCTGCGGGCAAGTGCGCTATTACAAAAGGTCTAAAGACGGCCCTCGGCCTCGTGACCGGGGAGATTCTTTTTGTCGCCGGCTCCACGCACGGAGGGGAAGAAGAAGTAATCCTTTCTGCTTTCAAGGAGGCGCTGAAAGAGCACCCGGGGCTGAGACTCGCCATCGCGCCGAGGCACCCTGAGAGATTCGCCGAGGTAGAGGGGCTTATAAAAAAGAGCGGCCTGTCCTATAAAAAACGCTCTTCAAAAGGGCGGGCCTCAAAGGGCATTAAAAAATCGGAGGTCTTTCTTCTTGACACTATGGGAGAACTCCTCTGCCTCTATGAGCTTGCCCATATCACCTTTGTAGGCGGCTCCCTTGTCCCTGATATCGGCGGTCACAACCTCCTTGAGCCCGCGGGGCTTGGAAGACCTGTACTCTTCGGACCCTACGTCCATACCGCCGCGGCAATGGCAGAGCTTCTCAGAGAGGCCCATGGCGGGGTGATGGTAAGAGATGGCAGAGAGCTTAGTAAAAAACTCAAGGAACTCTCTGCAGACGACGCGGCACGTAAGACCATGGGCGACGCGGCACGTAAGGTGGTAGAAGACAACAGGGGCGCTCTTGATAAGACCTTAAAGATAATACAAGGGTTTTTAAGTTAATCTTTTATTCCCCCTCTGTATGGTTACGGGGAAGAGGCAGTAGCCGGGCAGGGCCATGAGCGGATTTATACGAAAGGCCGTGGAATCATATATAAGCGCTGGGGGCGATGGACCGGCCGGGGCTTTGCTCCGGCCCCTTGCCGGGCTCTATGGGGCGGGAGTGAGGGCACGCCTCGCCCTTTACAGGGCAGGGTTCCTGAAACCAAAGACCCTGCCCTGCAAGGTTATCTCCGTAGGCAATATTACGGCAGGCGGCACGGGCAAGACCCCTGTGACCATGCACATCGCCCGATACCTCAAAGACAAGGGCCTCGCAGTAGTCATACTCAGCAGGGGCTACGGAGGCTCATTAAAAGAAGCGGGAGTGGTCAGCGATGGTCATGAGGTCCTGCTCGGCCCGGCCGAGGCCGGAGACGAGCCCGTGCTTATGGCGCGCCGCCTCAAGGATATACCCGTTGTAGTGGGAGCAAACCGCTTCAGCGCAGGTGAATTGGCGATAAAAAAATTCTCGCCTGATGTCATAATCCTTGATGATGGTTTTCAGCACATAAGGCTCAGCCGCGACCTTAATATCCTCCTCATAGACGGCGCAGTGGAACTCGGCTCGTCCAGGCTCCTTCCCGCCGGGCCGCTCAGAGAGTCCCTTGCAGGGTTAAAACGCGCCGACATGGTCCTTGTGAAGGGAGGACGTCTGCAGGAGAGGGACAGGGTGTTAATGAGAGAATATAATCTTATAGAGAACGGTTTTGTCTTTAAGGCAACAGGCGTTATGGAGCTTTCGGAAGGAAAAGCCCGCCCCGTAAAGGCCATTAAAGGCAGAGCCCTTCTGGCCGTTGCCGCCATAGCAAGGCCCCATTCTTTTTTCAGCTTATTAAAAGACCTCGGCATGAGTATAGCGGGAGCCATGACATACACAGACCACCACGCTTATAATGCCGGGGATATTGAGGCCGTTAGGCTCAAGATGAGAGAGACAGGTGCAGAGGCCATTATAACCACGGAAAAAGACGGCGTAAAACTCGCTTCACTTCTCCGGGGGAGTGATATTGCCTGCTACACCCTCACAATTACCCTTGAGATGAAGAACAAATCCGCCTTCATAGAGGCCATGAGATCTTTCACAGAGGGAGCAGGGAGACCTGAAGCAAAGGGGCCGAGACCATGATATTTCGTCTCGTTCAATTTATTGTATTTATATTAGGCCACATGCCGCCAATGCTTGCACGATACGCTGGGAAGGGGCTTGGGCGGCTCTTTTACGCCATTGACAAGAATCACCGGAAGACGGTCTTTAAAAACATGAAGCTTGCCGGTTACCCGGATGAGTCCATCGAGCCCCTTGCCAAAGAGGTCTTCGAGAACATGGGAATAACCCTCCTTGAGGTAATGAGAACGCCATGGCTCCGGCGCTCCGACCTTACCGGCTATGTGGAGTCTGAAGGTTTGGAGATATTTGAGAGCGCCCTTGCCCGGGGCAAGGGCGTTATACTCATAACCGCCCATCTCGGCAACTGGGAGCTTATGGCCGCGTGGTACGCCGTCATGGGCTACAAGATGGACGTAGTGGTCAGGGACCTCGACAACGCTCTTGCCTCCCGCCTAATGAATTGGGTGAGGACGCGCCACGGCCACGCCATGGTGCTGAAGAAGAGGTCCATGAGGAGGCTCTTAAAAACCCTTGCAAAAGGCGGTATCGCGGGCATACTGCTTGATCAGAACGTGGCGCGCGTAGAAGGCGTATTTGTGGATTTTTTCGGTGTTCCCGCCTGCACCAACAAAGGCCCCGCCATGCTCGCGGCTGTAAGCGGCGCCGCCGTAATCCCGACTTTCATCTGCCGTGAGAACGGCAGGCACATAATAAAAATCGGCCCGGAGATTGAACTTAGCCGGGGAGGAGACAAAAAAACCGACGCCCTTGAGAACACGAGGCGTTTTACCGCGGCCATAGAAGAAGCTATTCGCCGTAACCCCGGCCAGTGGTTCTGGGTACACAGAAGATGGAAGACAAGACCAGAGTAAAAAAGCGGGAAACCTGCAAAAGCCCCGATAGTCTTTTTTGAGCTAACTCTTTTTTCGAAGTATCGCGGGGCGCAGGGCCATATTCAATGCCGCCTCCCCCGGTTCCATATTGGTTTTCTTTGCCAAGCTTTCTTTTTTCCAAAAGAAGGCGGAAGGTTTTTGTCTCTTATGTTAAAATAAATATACTAAATCCTTTGGAAGGGGATAGGGCCCGGTGGTCCTGCAGGTCTTCAAAACCTGTTATCGCCTTTAAAGGGGATGGGTGGGTTCGACTCCCTCCCCCTTCCGCCATTTTTAAGCAATCTATTTTATCCTCTCCCCTGCCCGGCCTTGACGCTAACTCCTTTTGTTGATAGAATAACCTCAAACATCATCATACGCTCACATAATTTATTCTTCAGGTCTTACGCCGAACTTATCATGGGTTTTATATTGAGATTCCTCTCGCCCCTTTTTATGGACCCGAGCCGTGGCAAGGCCGACCTCATCTCAGCCGGAGCCTTCTGGTATCTCAACGAAATCCGATTTTTTACAGTCTTATCCCGACTCAACGGCAGAGCTTACGGACTTTTTCATGACGGCCTTAATTAAGGGAGGTTCATTATGAAGTGCGTCATTATGGCGGGCGGTTTCGGTACCAGACTGAGGCCCCTTACGAATACCCTTCCCAAACCAATGGTTCCAATGGTGAATAGGCCCATCATGGAGCATATCGTCGAGCTACTTGAGTCCCATTCCATAAAAGAGCTCACTTCCCTCCTGTATTTTCATCCCGAGTCAATATCAGACCGCCTCGGCGACGGCAAAAAATTCGGCGTTACCCTCGATTACATAACGGCCACCGTGGACCTCGGCACTGCCGGGGCCGTTGCCTCGGCCATGCGGGGATACAAAAAACCCGATACCACACTGGTTATAAGCGGCGACGTGCTTACGGACATAAACCTGAAAGAGGCCCTGGCCTTCCACAAAAAGAGAAAATCCATCGCCACCATCGTACTTACAAGGGTAGAAAACCCCCTTCCATTCGGCATTGTCATTACAGACAAGCGCGGCAGAATTACTCGCTTTCTTGAGAAACCGGGCTGGGGAGAGGTCTTCAGCGACACGATAAACACGGGTATCTACATACTTGAGAAGGAAGTCCTCAATTATGTACCCGAGGGTGTTGACTTCGACTTCGGCAAAGAGCTATTTCCCCTGTTATTAAAAGAAAAATGCCCTATATACGGCTACATAGCCGAGGGGTACTGGAAAGACGTTGGAAGCCTTGAAGAATACCGTCAGGCAAACCTCGACATACTGCATGGCAAGGTAAAGGTGCGTATGCCGGGAAAAAAGACAGGTGAGAACGAAACCTGGATAGGCGAGGGCTCGAGGATAGACTTCACATCAAGCCTTGAGGGAGGCATAGTTATCGGCGAAAACTGCCGTATAGGCCCTGATACGCGCATCGTCAACTCCGTTATCGGCAACAACTGCGTTGTTGAGGAGGGAGCCGTAATCATAGATTCGGTTATCTGGGATAACGTCTCCCTTGGGAGCGAGGTCCTTGTGCAGGAAAACGTCATAGCAGGAGATACGGTGATTTTGGCCGGTGCGCACCTCTCTGAGGGCGTTGTAGTCAGCGACCATTGCCAGATAGGAAGACACGCCACAGTAAAGGCCAATGTAAAGGTCTGGCCTCACAAGACCATTGACGATGACGCCACACTGGCTTCAAGCCTTATCTGGGGACAGAGATGGAGCAAAAACATCTTCTCCACATACGGAGTTACTGGACTTGCGAACATCGAGTTAAGCCCCGAGTTCGCCGCCAAACTCGGCGCCGCCTACGGCGCCACCTTGAGACCCGGGGCCGCCGTCTCCACAAGCAGAGACGCCCACAAGGGCTCACGCATGATAAACAGGGCAGTAATGACGGGGATACTCTCAACAGGGGTAAATGTCCATGATTACGGCGTAGTCCCCATGCCGGTATGTCGCTTTCTCGCCAGAAGCGGCAGTGAGTTAGGAGGCATACACACGCGGCGCTCGCCCTTTGACCCATTGCTCCTCGATCTGAAGTTCTTCGATACCAATGGACTGGACCTGCACCCCGGTTTTGAAAAAACCATTGAAAAACTCTTTTTCAGGGAAGACTTCAACAGAGTTTCCCTTGATGACACAGGAGAATTATCATTTCCCATCCATGGTTTCGAGTCCTATCAGAACGGCTTCATGTCCGTCATAGACGCCGAGGCCATAAAAAAGGCCAACTTCAAAGTTGTCATAGATTACTCCTACGGGAGTTCATCGCGTATATTCCCTGCCATAATGGGCAAGCTGAACTGTGAGGTAATATCCCTTAACGCCAACCTTGACGGCACCAAGATTACAAGAACGGCAGAAGAATTTGAAAAGGCCGTGGCACAGCTCTCTACCATTGTGCGCTCTCTTGACGCCAGCATCGGCTTTCTCCTTGATTCTGGCGGCGAAAAGATTTTTTTAGTTGACAATACAGGCGAGGTCCTCGACGGAGAGACGGCACTTAACCTCGTAACGCTCCTGACCCTTAAGTGCGCCAAGATGAAGGGTATGAAAGGCTCCATCTCCGTACCGGTGACGGCGCCGAGGGCCATCGACAGCATGGCAAAGACATACGGATTTGAGGTAAGAAGAACAAAGACCAGCCCTCACGGCCTCATGGAGGCGGCGAGCAACGACAGCAACCTCTTTGTGGGAGAACCTACGGGCGGGTTTATCTTTCCCCGTTTTCAGCCTGTCTTTGACGGCATGTACGCCATTGTGAAGATACTTGAGATGCTTGCCGTTGAGGATACAACCCTGCACAGGCTCATCAGGGAGATACCGCCGAGCATTATCCTCAAAGAGCGGGTTCCCTGCGCCTTCGAGCATAAAGGCGCTGTCATGAGGAGGCTTGCCGAGGATTCCGGCGGAAAGGATACGCTTCTTCTCGACGGTATCAAGATAAACTTCAAGGACAACTGGGTGGCCGCATACCCCAGTCAGGACCACCCGTATTTTCATGTCATGGTAGAGGCCTCTACTAAAAGACAGGCCTCTGACCTTATCTCTGAATACACGGGAAAGATAAAAAAATGGCAACAAAAATAAGACCTGACTCTCTTATGAAAAGCAGAAAATTAATAGCGGCGACTCCCACAGGGAATAAGGTTCGCCTTATTACATAACCCCCTTGTCCCCTCAATCAAGCTGAAAAAAACAGAAAATGAGACTCGAGAGGGGCAGAGGCCGAACTTCAAACAACGCCCTCCATCTCCCCTATTGGGTTTCTTTATCTTACTTTCTTTTTTCCAAAAGAAAGTAAGGGGGATTCAAGAAACGAAAAAATCGGAGTTTGAATGTCACAAAAGAAACGAATCTTAAAGGCCGGGTATATCCTGCCCGCCCTTGTCTTCCTCATACCCCTACTCGTATACTCCACAACCCTCCGGGCGACCTTTGTCTACGATGACAATATACAGATAATCAATAACCCCTGGATAAGAGACCTCGGCAAAATTCCCGCCCTCTTTGTCTCCTCTACAATGAGTTTTTTAGATGGTCAGCCTGCCAACACATACAGGCCCGTCTTCTATATCGTCTACATGGCCGAGTACCTTGTCTTCGGGCTGAGGCCCTGGGCGTGGCACCTTGTAAACGTACTCCTTCACTCCATGAACGCCCTGGCTCTTTACTTTCTTGTATATCTTTTTTTAGATAAAGACAATGACTCTCAGTGTGCAGGCGCATC
This sequence comes from uncultured Thermodesulfobacteriota bacterium, assembly GCA_964474975.1. GTDB lineage: Bacteria > Desulfobacterota > GWC2-55-46 > GWC2-55-46 > JADFVP01 > JAJRZX01. Next base: position 6,419 of record CAYYUX010000040.1, on the reverse strand, counting down.
GCGGAAGCTCCCGCGCCTCGGAGCGGCCGCCATCGCCGCTCTCATATTCGCCCTTCATCCCGTCAACAGCGAGGTAGTAGCATGGGTCGGGGCCATACCGGAGCTTGTCTATACACTCATGGTACTCTCGGCCTTCATCCTATACATTCTCGCAGAGAGGACGAAAAAAAAAGAGGCCGCCTTATTATACCGCCTCTGCTCTGTTGCCGCTTTTTCCACTGCGCTCCTCTCCAAGGAAACGGCCATGGCCCTGATTATCATAATACCGCTCTATGAATTCAGCAGACTCGGCCTGCAATGTCTGAGACGCTGGCGGATATACCTCTCTTACCTCATACCGGCAGTCCTGTATATGACCATGAGGACTTATGCCCTCGGCGGCATGACGCAGATGAGCCTCATGAAGATGAGCTTTTACGAGGGCCTGATTAACGTGCCGCCTCTTGTGGCGCGGTACCTCGGCAAACTCCTTATGCCTGTGGGCCTTAGCATTATCTACTCCTTCGAGCCCGTCCATTCCGCGCTGAGCTTCATGTTTATCATCGGTCTTCTCGCCTCTACTGCCTTTGGTCTGCTAATATGCTACATGTACTTGAAAGGTATGAAAAAAGAGTCCTTTTTTCTCATCTGGATACTTATACCCCTCTTACCAGTGCTATACATGCCCATCCTCTCTGTTGGAGGCTTTGCCGACCGCTACCTATATCTATCCACCGCCGGCTCCGCGGCCCTCATCGGTCTCTTGATTTTCAGGATCTACAAAGATAAAGCTGGAGATAACCGGGGAAGATACAGGCCCCTGATCATCGCGGCCATAGTTATTATACTGCTCTTATACTCGGCGGGCTCTATAAAAAGGACCTTTGTCTGGCGCAACGACTACTCACTATGGTCTGATACAGTGCTTAAATCCCCAAAAAGTCCCAACGCCCTCTACAACCTCGCATGGGTACTGCACAAGAGGGGAGGCACCGAGAATCTTGACAGGGCTTTGAAGCTCTACGAAGAGGCCATAAAAGTAAAACCCGATAAAGAAGACGCGCACTACAATATTGCGCTCATATATGACAAGCGCGGAGAATACGGAAAGGCCGTGGAACACTACATGGCCTCACTGCGCTTACGACCTTCGTCGAGTACTGCCTACAACATCGCGATGATATACCAGGGTTTGAACCGGCTCGCTCCGGCCATCAAGTTTTATAATCTCGCACTAAAACTGGATCCCAATAATGAAAACGCGCATTACAACCTGGCCTGGGCATATCAAGCGAGCGGAGACTACGCCAATGCCGTTGCACATTACAGGGCAGTCCTCAGGCTCTCTCCCCGAAGCGCCGATGCCTACTTTAAGATTGGCGTAATATACGAAGAGCGCGGCATGATTAAAGAAGCGCTCCATGAATTCAAAAATGCCCTTTCCGCAGACCCGGGATACGGCCCTGCGCGGCTCAAATTGCGAAAGCTCATCGGCGAATAGAGATAGGCCGGCAAGCTAATTTTTCGAAAGGCAGACATGTACTGCACTACGGTGTTGCCAGCCCGGCAAGCGGTTATTGGGAACTGAAAAAGATTTGATTGATAGAAGCCTAACGGGTATAATACATGAACCGGTAAAAAGGGGTATCCGCAGGGGCGGCCCTTCCGCTTCAAATAACAAAGCAAGCAATCTCACAACGCATCCATGGTGGTCACTTACGGGAATACGCACCCAGAGGCCGCCCTATTTTCTTAAAAAATCACAAGGTGAATAAAAGAGCATGAATTCATTTGTCGACAAACTAACTGCCATGTTTTCCAAGATAATCGCGGGTACGGTCTCACGGGAAGAAGGCGCAATACTCATCAATCATCTCGTGAAAGAAAACAGGCATGATACCATAAGCTCACTATCCTACCTTATTGAGAATCCGCCCCGCAATGTATTCCAAAAGACCATGCTCCACACCATTGCTCTGGCAAGGAATAAGGCCCTTTTCGATATCATCGCCGATAGCGTCGCGAGCCAGAATGAAGATGTCTCTGCCATGGCCGCCTCGGAGCTGGCGCGTTTAGGGACAGAAGGGGCAAAACGCACCCTCATAAAAAATCTTGATAATGACACATACCATGTAAGAAGAAGCGCGGCCGTGGCGCTCGCCGAGGATTACGGCGATGAAGGCCTTAAGATACTGCAAGACCATATACTGTCTCACGATGAGCCCTTCTACCGTGCCACATCGGCGCAGGGCCTCTCTGCCACAGGAGATAAGGGTATTGCCGCGCTCTTTGATATACTGCGTGCCAATATACCGGGTCCTGTTTTTTCCGCGGCAGAGGCCATAGCAGGAATAGAAGAAGAAATTAACGAAAGACATATTCAGACGGCCATGGAAGCGCTGATGCAGGCAGGAGACAGAAAAGATATGCCCCTTGTCGTGGAACTACTGAAGGTAGTGGCCCACTTCAGACAAAATGCCCTGAAATACGAGGCCTTTATCACAGCCTTTGCCGACGATCCATCGGAAGCCATCAGACTTGAGGCGAGAAAAACCCTCCAGAGAATCAAGATGAACGGCTGAGCGACTTTTCCACAAGTCCCGCCTTATCCCGCCACAAAATAAAAACCAGAGAAGATGTGCAATAAGATGGTCTGCCATCTTAATCAGCGCTACTTACCTCTTCGATAACCTTAGAAGCCTTTCGCGCGCCTTCTCATGCCCCGGGTCCAGCCTTAAGACTTGTCTATAATACCTTGCGGCCTCGCCGGGCCGGCCTCTTCCCTCCAGAATAATGCCCAGCTCATAATAGCCCTTTGCCAGTCCGGGCTCTGCCCTTATTGCCGTTAAAAGACTTTTATAGGCCAGGTCCCGGCGGTGAAGGGCGCTAAAGGCCATGGCAAGACGGTAATATATCTCACCGGTGCCACCGCCGGAGGCTATGGCCCTCTGATAATCCGAGGCGGCCCTTTCAGCTGAGCCGAGTTTCATCATAAGATCCGCTCTGTTAACAAGGGCATTAAGATAACCGGGCCTCAGACTGATGGCATCATCATACTCTGCCTTTGCCTCATCAAGACGTCCCAGCGTACTATAGGCATAGCCAAGATTATTATGGGCAAGGGCAAGGTCGGGACGCAGGGCCAGGGCTATGCGGTATTGCCTTATAGCCATCTCCCTATCGCCGGCATTCTGATATATCGCACCTACGTTAAAGTATGCCTTTGCCAGTAGAGGATTTATCTCGAGGGCGCGCAGATTCTCCTTGAGAGCGACCTCAAGGTCTCCCTTACCGGCAAGGATTACTGCATAATTGTAATGAGGTCTCGCTTTGTCTGGGCTTTTTGCAACGGTGTCTGCCCATAGAGAGAGCGGAGAGACCCAGATATGATTGCGGTGAAAAGAGCCAAGGGCAAGGGCCGCTATAAGGGGGCCAAATACAAGCAGAAAGGGAAGGGGCCGCCTCTCTGTCACGCTCAGAATCTCCTTATGAATTGACGCCCTACCTTGAATAATATAGTATTCTCCCTCTGCTCTCTTGTAGAATCCTCGCGGATGGCGTACGTATGCGATATGGAGAAGGACCAGGCCCTCAGGCGATAGAAGGCCACATTGGTGAAGGTTGTATCACGAGAGAGAAACTCCTCTATCTTCGAAGCCGTCCTCGCGGCATCGAACTTCCACATCACACGGCGCAGAAGACGCCTCTCGTAGCTCAAGAGGTAGTCCGTGGTCCGCGTTACATCAGAGCCTCCATTGAATGTCCTGTCGAATATGCTAAAGGTGATATTTCCGTGAAGGGAACCTCCAAGGAGCTTGTGCCCATAACCGGCCGATATATGCCCGCTGTTAGACTGGGTAAAGCCTGTAAAATCATTGAAAAAAACTAACCTCTGGAGGCCCATTGTAATATTAGATCCCCTTATGGGGTTTGATGATACAGTGAGGTCCGATGTCTCGCTCTTCTCCTCAATGGCTTCTACGGCGGTCTTATTATTATATTTTACAAACTGACCCTTAATATCAATATATTTTTTCCAGAACCTGTTATAAAAACTCGCCCTGTAGCTTCGCTCCTTATCATTAACCGTGCCTGAGGTAGTCTTGAGTACGCCGCTGAAAGAGATACCTGCATCAAAAAAGAAGAACCTGTTGAAATCTATCCTGTTTAAGGTTAAAGAGCCGTTATTGGTTATAGCCTGTCCGCCGTTGGTTGTGGTATCCAAATTAATATCCGTATCATAGAGATAACCGAGTCCGTAGCTCGCGCCGAGAGTGGCGCGTGAAAAATTCCTGTAATAATTAAGATTATTCGTGGCATTTATAAGCTTTCTATCACTCAAGTTGCTGGCTGTATCCTGCGAAGAGCTGGATGCAGTGAAGGATGCATTCAATGCCTCAGACACTGAAAAGTGTTTCGTGAGCTTATATGCTATCGAGCTTGAGCCATTGACGCTGGTGCTGTCTTCTGAGTCCGTAAGTGTCTCGCTAAAGACCTTGGAGACACTAAGCCCAAGGTTGGTGACTATTTTTCTCGAAACCACATACCGCAGGCTCCCTGAATAATTTGTTCCATTAAAACTCGCGTCCTGAGCGTCTGTCCTGAAGTAGCTCACATTGTGGCTCTGCGAGAAGAACCTGCTCGGGTCAGAAGTGAGCGCCAAGGTTAAGCCGAAGGTTCTTTCCGTGCCGCTATCCGTAGTATCACTGGAATCCCGCGTAAGCCCCAGGTTCAAGGTGGAATGTCTGGACAACCGCGTAATGTTGCCGAAATTCAAATTAGTGGTACTCGATGAGGAGCCGGTGATATCATCGGTAAAGGTGCCTTCCAATCTCAAGCTGTTTGTAGTCGGGCCATATTCCTTGTCAGCGGTATAAAAAACACGTGTCTCTTTATTATCATCGTTGTTCCCCGAACTATGGACGTTCCTTGAGATATTGAGGTTCATAAGGGGCAGGACCCTGAACTTACCTGTCCAGTTAAGGCCCAACGATGTGCTCGTAGTATCAGTATTGTTCTCAACATTGCTGGCCGAGGATGAGCCCTTGCTTCTGTTAGCGAAAATAGTCAGGGGTACCCGGCTCTTGGGGAGGAAGGTGGATGTGATATCAAAGAAAAAATTATTGGTACTGTTTGTCGTGGAATTCGAATTTGAAGTCTCTCTCTCGAAGTCGAAAGACGTATCATATATCATCAAGGTCCTTGAGAGAAAATTGCCACTGAAGCTCAGCCCGTAGTCCTGCCTAAAAGTAGAGGTAGTCTCTAAAAACTGGGTTTGCTGTTCCCTGAAACTCTGATGCTCGTACTCGAAAAATACCGTTCCTACGACTGTATGGTAGGTATATGGGTCTATCTTGACGCACCACCCTGTAGATGGGACAAAGAGTACCGCCGAGAACAAAACCAACGTGAGGCAAATTCTCTTGATAGATTCCATGGCAGTAAACCCTTTTATGTAAGGCAGAAAGCGGAAAATGGATGAATCGTCATGCTGAGCCGGGTATCTTCTTGCATAAAAAGGATACTCAGGCAAAACGCTTTAAGACAAGCGCCGTGCAAGACCATCAAAACTTGTCATCTGGTACATCTGAAACCAACATCATTATACGTGCCGGAGGGAGGGGCGATGCTCCTGAAAGGTGCGCTGACATAGACCTGCATTGTATAGTGTCCCATACCGCCCCAGCCTCCGCCTCTTACAACCTTGAACCTCTCGCCGTAATCCTTGTCATCATAGGTATTGCCGGGATAAGGGCCATACCAATCCGCTGTCCACTCCTGCACGTTACCGGCCATATCAAGGACGCCGTAAGGGCTTGCTCCATCGGCAAACTTGCCAACAGGCGTTGTCCCCCCGTATTCGCCGAGGGTGTTTAGCTTTTTGATATCAAAATCCCCGCCCCAGGGGAATATTCGGCCATCCGTGCCTCTGGCGGCCTTTTCCCACTCCTGCTCCGTCGGCAGTCTGCCGCCCTTCCACTTGCAATAGGCCGAGGCATCAAACCAGCTAACGTTGGTAACAGGGTACTTGCCTTTTTTGGCGGGCATGACGCCGTCCTTCCAGTCCACAGGAGGTTTTCTCGATGTGACGGAGACAAACTTTGCATAGGCCTCATTGGTGACCTCGGTCTTGTCAATATAAAATGCCTTGAGCGATAGCTTCCTCTCCGGCGATTCATTGGCGAACCATGGTTTTCTCGAGCCGTACTGCATGGCCTTTGCATCGGTATCTACTCTGTTGCTACCCATAACAAATTCACCTGCCGGAACAAGTACCATATTCGCATGCAGGTCTTTCTTTTTTTCAGCACACCCGGAAAGTGCGATGGGCGTAATTAAAAACAGGGCCACAAAAAACCACTTAACAGCGCCCCCGCAGAATACCTTGAACACAGCCACCTCCATGGATTAACTTGAAAAAACACCTGAGAAAAAACTTA
>CAYYUX010000039.1:0-15536 GCA_964474975.1 uncultured Thermodesulfobacteriota bacterium | reverse complement strand
TCAAGTCCCACTCGCGCCATGGGGCGATGACCTTTATATCGGGGTTGATGTGATAATATGTAAGCTCGAAACGCACCTGATCATTACCCTTGCCCGTGGCCCCGTGGGCAACGGCGTCGGAGCGCGTCTTTTTCGCTACCTCCATCTGCGCCTTGGCAATAAGGGGTCTTGCTATGGCCGTGCCAAGTAGGTACTCACCCTCGTATACGGCCCCCGCCCTTATCATGGGAAAAACAAAGTCACGTGCGAACTCTTCCTTCAAGTCCAATATATGTATGCTCTTTGCGCCTGTCTTCATGGCCTTGGCCTCAAGGCCCTTGACCTCGCCGCCCTGCCCCACATCTGCCACAAAGGCAACTACCTCGCACCCGTATTGCTCCTTAATCCATTTTATAATTATGGACGTATCAAGCCCGCCTGAGTAGGCAAGGACAACTCTCTTTACCTTTTTATCCATCTTTACCTCGTTTTCCGTTTTTTTTAAAGAGCCATCACAAGATGGCAAAATTATCGTGTTTAATATATAGCCGTTGCCATGGATATCACAAAGGCGTAAGTGGAAAGCAGAAGCGCCTAAACGCCTGCGCCTTCGCCGCAGAGGAGGCGCTCAAGGATCGCTTTTTGCATATGCAACCTGTTCTCCGCCTGCTCCCACACAACGGATTGCGGCCCCTCAATGACATCATCGGTAATCTCCTCGCCCCTGTGTGCGGGGAGGCAGTGGAGGACAATAGCATCTTTGGCGGCAAGGCCGAGGAGCTTCTTATTTATCTGATAGCCACTGAAGGCGGCCTCCCTCTTGACCTGCTCCTCTTCCTGCCCCATGGAGGCCCAGACATCGGTGTTTATGATATCAACGCCTCGGACGGCATCTTCCACGCTCTCCATGATACGGATATTATCTCCCGCTCCGACATCGGCAAGGAGACCTTTGTCAGGTGTATAACCTGACGGACAGGCGAGCCTCAGCTCAAAACCAAGCCTTGCGGCGGCCTCTATCCATGAGTTTGCCATGTTATTCCCGTCACCTACCCAGCAGACCTTCATCCCCTCATAACTCCCCTTTTGCTCCACAACGGTAAGTATATCGGCAAGCACCTGACAGGGGTGATGTGCGTCGGTAAGGCCGTTTATGACAGGCACGGTGGAATATTTTGCGTATTCTTCGAGCTTGTCGTGACCAAAGGTACGTATCACCACGGCATCGATATAACCTGACATGACGCGCGCCGTGTCCTTAATGGGCTCGCCGCGGCCTATCTGCGAATCCCCGGGGTTAAGAAATATGGCGGAGCCGCCGAGGTGATACATGGCAGTCTCAAAAGAGACGCGCGTACGAGTCGAGGATTTTTCAAAGATAAGCCCGAGGACCCGGCCCCGTAGGGGCTGATGGGGGATGCCCCTATTGTGCCGGTCCTTAAGGCTCGCGGCCATGGCGATCAGCTCGTCTATTGCCTTTTTTTCAAGATCAAAAACTCTAAGTAGATGCATATAACCTCATGACAGCAGTATTTTTTGGAGTTACGCCACACTTCACAAGCCCCGTGATGGGTTAATTAAAACCTCTATCCAAGGGAGGCCCCAGTTGATGTTAATGGCCCTTATCGTCCCCGTATTGGTTTTCTTTGCCGGACTTTCTTTTTTCTAAAAGGTACTAAGCACCCTGTTCAGTATTTCTTCCATCTCGTCTATCTCCGCGGCTGTTATGGTAAGGGGCGGAAGAAAGCGCAGAACATTCTCGCCCGCGCCGATAACGAGAAGGCCCTCGGCAAGACACCTGCCAACTATCTTTGCCACGGGGACGTCTACCTCCATGCCGATTATGAGGCCCTTGCCGCGAACATTTTTTATAAAGGCATATTTATCTTTAAACCTCTGTAAAACCCCGAGGATATACTCGCCCATCTTTACGCAGTTATTCAGGACGCCTTCGCTGAGTATGGTCTTAATCGTTGCCGCACCAGCGGCCGTGGCAAGAGGGTTGCCGCCAAAGGTCGAAGCGTGGCTCCCGGGGCCGAATGCGCCGGCAACAGAGTCGTCAACGAGCATGGCCCCTATGGCCATGCCGCCGCCAAGGGCCTTTGCAAGGGTCATGATATGGGGCGTCACACCGTAGTACTCATGGGCAAAGAGCCTGCCCGTTCTGCCTACGCCGACCTGCACCTCGTCGAAGATAAGCAGTGCGCCGGTCTTTGCGCATATCTCCTTAAGGCCTTTTAGATATAGGCTGTCAGGCACGTTCACGCCGCCCTCGCCCTGAATGGGCTCTACCATAACGGCGGCCGTCTCGGCGTCCATAGCGGCCTCTACGGCAGAGAGGTCGTTAAAGGGCAGGTAGGTAAATTTTTCAAGAAATGGCTCAAAGCCTTTTCTTACTTTTTCCTGACCAGTTGCCGCGAGGGTGGCAAAGGTCCTGCCGTGAAAAGACCTCTCCATGGTCAGAACCTTGAAACGGCGCTCACCTTTATCGGAAAAAAACTTTCGCGCGAGCTTTATGGCCGCCTCGTTGGCCTCGGCACCGGAGTTGCAAAAAAAGACCTTATCGGCAAAAGAATTATCTGTAAGGAGCTTTGCAAGCTCTGCCTGCGGTCCGATATGATAGAGGTTGGAGATATGGATAAGCCTCGCGGCCTGCTCCTGAATAGCCTTTACCACAACGGGATGGCAGTGGCCGAGGTTGCAGACGGCTATGCCCGATGTAAAGTCGAGGTACTCTTTTCCCGAGGCGTCCCATACCCTCGCGCCAGCACCGCGCACCATGGCCACGGGAAAACGCCTGTAGGTATTTAAGACATGGGCCTCTGTAAGTTTTATTATATCTTCATTACTCAATGAATCAGCGCTCCAGCAAGGCTACTTTTAAAAACAAAAATCCCCATCACCTCCACGCCGCCTGCATATAAGGATAAGTGGAGGATCTTCAGGCAGGGTCAAGCTCGTCTATCTCTTTTTTAAGGGCCATCACCGTGCCTATGCCTGCATCGGTAAAAACCTCTAATAAAAGGGCATGCTCTACGCGTCCGTCTATGATATGGGCCCTCTTCACTCCATCGGCCACGGCGCCCACGCAGCACCTTATCTTAGGTATCATCCCGCCCGTGGCAACGCCCGTCGTGATGAGCCTCTTGGCGTGGGCTAAGGTGAGCGTTGAGTGGAGTTCTCCGCTCTTTGAGAGCACACCTGCCACATCGGTAAGGAGTATGAGCTTCTCGGCTCCAAGAGCAGAGGCAACGCGGCCAGCAACTGTATCTGCGTTAATATTATAGCTCTTTCCACCCTCGCCGTAGCCTACGGGGGCTATAACGGGGATAAAACTGCTCTCCTCAAGGGAGCGTATTACCTCTGGGTTAACGGACTCCACCTCTCCGACACGCCCCATCTTCTCGCCCTTTATCTTAAGCCTCTTTGCCCGGATAAGAGAGCCGTCTTTTCCGCCTATGCCCACGGCCTTTCCGCCGTAATGGTTGATAAGCCCCACTATCTCTTTATTGACCTTGCCAACAAGTACCATCTCCACTACATCCATGGTATCGTCGTCAGTCACACGGATGCCCTTGACAAAGCGGCTCTTAAGCCCCAGTCTCCCGAGAAGCCCGCCTATCTGAGGGCCTCCGCCATGCACTATGACGGGGTTTAGCCCCACGTACTTCATAAGGACTACGTCACGGGCAAAACTCTGCTTCAAGGCCTCATCCGCCATGGCGGAACCGCCGTATTTAATGACAATGGTCTTTCCCCTGAATTTACGTATATAGGGAAGGGCCTCGAAGAGGGTCTTTATCTTATCTATCTGCGTCTTCATTTTTTTGTTATCCCTCTCTCTCATGCCGAGCCACAGGCTTTAAAAGGGACTTAATATAACCAGCCGATAACTCCATGCTCTGCCGGCGCCCCACCCAGACCATCTCCGTCACGACCCCTGGAGTTATAGTATATACCTTGAGAGATCCTCGTCCTCAAGTATATCGGCGAGGCGGGCAGTTACATATTCCTTGTCAATAAGCACCTTCTCGCCGCTCATGTCAGGGGCCTTGAAGGAGACCTCGTCAAAGACCCTCTCCAGTACGGTATGGAGCCTTCTCGCCCCGATGTTCTCCATCCTGTCATTTGCGATGGTGGCTACCCGGGCCATCTCCACGATGGCCTCATCTGTGTATTCTATGGTGATCTCCTCTGTCTCAAGGAGCTCCTTGTACTGCTTCAAGAGGGCGTTCTTCGGCTCTTTTAAGATCCTTACAAACTCCTTCTCTCCAAGGGTGGTAAGCTCGACCCTTATGGGAAAGCGGCCCTGAAACTCCGGGATAAGGTCCGATGGCTTGGCCACGTGAAAGGCCCCTGAGGCAACAAAGAGTATATGGTCCGTCTTAACCATGCCGTACTTGGTATTAACCGTAGAGCCCTCGACTATGGGGAGCAGATCACGCTGAACGCCCTCGCGGGAGACATCGGGGCCCTGACCGGACTGGCGGCCTGCTATCTTGTCTATCTCGTCAATAAAGACGATACCCGACTGCTCGACCCTCTGAACGGCCTTTTTCATGACAACATCCATGTCTATCAGCCGCGCCGCCTCTTCCTGAGTAAGAAGCATAAGGGCCTCGGGGACCTTGAGCTTTCTCTTTTTGCTCTTCTTCGGGAAGATATTGGAAAACATGTCCTTGAGGTTCATATCCATATCATCGGCACCCGACGCCGAGAGTATCTCGATTACAGGCGCCTTCTGCTCCGATGTCTCAATCTCCACGACCCTCTCGGAGAGCTTTCCTTCACGGAGTAGTTTACGGAGTTTGTCCCTTGTCTTTTTCTGTAGATCCCGCTCGCCCTTCAGCCTTTCCTCGTCAACCTCCTGATATGGCGATGAGGTGGCCGGAGGGAGGAGACAATCAAGGAGCCTTTCCTCGGCGCACTCCTCGGCCTTGGCGAAGACCTTGACCTTTTCCTCGTCCTTTACCATCTTGACGGAAAGCTCCGTCAGGTCGCGTATGATGCTCTCTACGTCGCGGCCCACGTAGCCTACCTCCGTGAATTTACTGGCCTCTACCTTTACAAAAGGGGCCTCGGCGAGTTTTGCGAGACGGCGTGAAATCTCGGTTTTGCCCACCCCCGTGGGGCCTATCATGATAATATTTTTCGGGGCTATCTCATCGCGAAGCTCGGGACGCACCTGCTGGCGGCGCCACCTGTTGCGAAGCGCTATGGCAACGGCCCGCTTGGCGTCACCCTGCCCTATAATGTATTTATCGAGTTCCGAGACTATCTCCCTCGGCGTAAAGTTTTTCATCTTTCAAGTCCCTTCCTATACGATTATAATTCTTCCATTGCGATATTATTATTTGTATAGATACATATCTCCGAGGCCATGCCAACGGCCTCACGCGCTACACTCGCGGCGTCAAGCTCCGTATGCTTAATGAGCATACGCGCCGCAGAGAGGGCATAGGGGCCGCCTGAACCAATGGCGGCTATGCCGTGCTCGGGCTCGATAACGTCGCCTGCGCCGGAGACGATAAAACTATGGTCAGCGTCGGCCACGATAAGGAGGGCCTCAAGCCTTCGGAGGACCTTGTCCGTACGCCAGTCCTTGGCCAGCTCCACGGCGGCGCGAGTAAGGTTGCCGCGAAACTCGCCGAGCTTTGCCTCGAATTTGTCATAAAGCGTCATTGCGTCAGCCGTTGAGCCGGCAAAACCTGCAAGGGCCTTTCCGCCCTTCATCCTCCGTATCTTTACAGCCGTACCCTTCATCACCGTGGCGCCGAGAGTCACCTGACCATCGCCCGCTATGGCTACCTTATCACCGCGCCTTACGGCTATAATAGTTGTTCCGTGAAAGCCTTTTTTCACCGTTAAGACTCCTTATAATAAAAATTTTATTATTCCCGCGCCCCCAACTTCACCCTCTCATCACCCACCGCTCCCCCCTCCCCCCGGTTATTTATCGCCCTTGCCGTGTCCTTTTGCGCGCGGATGGGCTCTGTCGTATACCTTCATAATGCCCTCTAAACCAACGCTTGTATATCTCTGCGTGGTAGAAAGTTTGCTGTGTCCCAGAAGATCCTGAATGGACCTCAGATCAATACCCGCGTCAAGGAGATGGGTGGCAAAACTATGCCTAAGCGTATGGGGCGTAGGCGTCTTGTTTATTCCGCTTGAGAGGGCGTACTTTCGTACAATCCTCTGAACCGTCCGCGGAGAAATTCCCTTCTCCGAACCCTGCAGAGCAACAAATAGAGACGAGTCGGGATCCAACCTCCCCTTACCCCCCTTACGGGCCTCAAGGAAGGCGCTGAGCGCGGCGAGTGCCTGCCTCCCGAGAAAGGCAAGACGCGTCTTTCCACCCTTGCCGAGAACCCTTATGACGCCGCCGGACATATCAAGGTCCCTGTACCTTAACCCCGTAAGCTCCCCGACCCTGATGCCCGATGAATAAAGAACCTCCAGTATGGCCAGGTCCCGCAGGGACATGAAGCCGCCGAGACGCTCAGCGGGAACGGAATCAATAAGGGCGGCTGTCTCCTCTGCCGTAAGCGCCGAGGGAAGAAAACTACCTGTCCTCGGTGATGGGACAATTCCGGCGGGGTTAGAGGCAAGCTCACCTTTTTTCACGAGGAATCGAAAAAAGCTCCTTATGGATGAGAGTTTCCTCGCGATTGATACCTTCCCGCATTGATGATAGAGAGACTGAACAAAGGCCCTCACATCACCGCTCGTCACGGTACCGGCGTCAATGGTTTCACTCCCTGGACCTTCGGCATTGGAGATAAGGAAAGTGTGAAATTGCCTTAAATCCCTTGCATAGGCATCCCTCGTGTGAGGAGAGGTGTTTCTCTCCACTGCGAGATATACCAGAAATCTCTCAATGGAGGACAGCATTTCTCTCATATCAGCCCCGCGCGTCGTCTATCCCCCCTATATGTATGGCCGTAATAAAGGATTTTTATAATAACACCGGAATAAAGAACCTTCAACGGTTTTTACGGCAACCTGAACTTAGTGAAGTACTTTCAAGAATCTGCTACCCCTTACCCAGTGAGTAACGCTGTTCCATGAAAAATATATTATGAAGGCCCTGCCCTTTATATCGCGCATGGGCAGAGGTCCCCAGAAACGGGAATCATAGCTGTTCTCTCTGTTGTCGCCCATGGCGAATACACTCCCTGCCGGGACGCGATAGGGCCCGAAGTTATCGCCTTCAGTGGTATCATGGCCATCGCGGGGCTTCTTATGAACGGCGTGCGGGTCATCAATTTCTTTTCCGTTTATATATATAACCCTGTCGCGCACCTCCACTATGTCGCCGGGAAGTCCTATGGCGCGCTTAATAAAATCCTTGCTCCTGTCACGGGGAAAACGAAAGACTATTATATCGCCGCGTTTTACGCCGCCCCAGGCATTCACAAGGCGTGTCTCAAAAAACGGAACCCTCATGCCGAAAAGGGATATTATCGCAGGTTTTGGAATCTGCAGTCCGTAGGCGAATTTACTCACAAGGATATGATCGCCTATAAGGAGGGTATCCTCCATGGATGGCGAAGGTATCTTAAAGGCCTGCACCACGAAGGTGCGTATGATAAGGGCAAGAATGATGGCGATGATAACGGCCTGCCCCGTATCCTTGATCTGCCCCTTCTTGACCTTCTCGGCATTTCCCTGAGGCAGATAACTGCCCCTGCTTTTTATCTCAACGTTGTCAGCTCTTTTTTTCATATATACCTTCCATGGGACAAAAGTTTTTATAGACCGCCGGAGAGAAAAGGATATGCCCGAAAATATAATGACCTCTATCATTACAGCCCGCGCCTGCCCGCCCTCTTATCATCTCTCAATCCACCTTCAAGACGGCAAGAAAGGCCTCTTGAGGGATATTAACCCTGCCTACCTGCTTCATCCTCTTCTTACCCTCTTTCTGTTTCTCAATAAGTTTTCTCTTTCTGGTGATGTCGCCGCCGTAGCACTTGGCCGTTACATTTTTGCGCATGGCCTTTACTGTTTCTCTGGCTATGACACGGCTCCCGATAGATGCCTGAATAACAACCTCGAACATCTGCCTCGGTATAATTGTCCTCATCTTCTCGGCAAGAAGCCTTCCGCGCACATAGGCGCGCTCGCGCGGAACGATTAGTGAGAGGGCGTCCACTACCTCGCCGTTAATCAGGATATCGAGCTTTATGAGGTCGGCTTTCCGTGAATCAAGATACTCGTAATCCATGGAGGCGTAACCCCTTGTAAGGGTCTTCAATCGGTCGTAAAAATCCAGCACCACCTCGTTAAGGGGCAGTTCATATATAAGCATGGCCCTTTCCGGAGTAAGATATTTTATCTCCCTCTGTATGCCGCGGCGCTCCTCGCAGAGTTTCAGCACAGCGCCGAGATACTGCGATGGCAGATGCACAGTGGCCTCGATAAAGGGTTCCTCGATAAAATCTATATACTGGGGGCCGGGCAGATTTACGGGGTTATCCACCTCTACGGTTACGCCGTCTGTCTTCGTCACGCTGTAGCTAACCGTCGGGGCCGTCGTGATAAGCTCGAGGCCATACTCCCTTTCGAGCCTTTCTTTTATTATCTCCATGTGAAAGAGGCCTAAAAACCCGCACCTGAAGCCGAAACCAAGGGCAAGGGATGTCTCTGGCTCGAAGCTGAAAGAGGCATCATTGAGGCGGAGCTTTACCATGGCGTCCTTCAGCCCGGCGTACTGGCCCGAATCAACGGGATATATCCCCGAAAAGACCATGGCCTTAACGGCCTTGTAGCCATCAAGGGGAACCTTCACGCCGCCCTCGGCATTGGTTATGGTATCTCCTACGTGAACGTCGCGGACATCCTTTATGGCCGCCGTAAAAAACCCTACCTCTCCGGGGCCAAGCTCTTCGGCAACAAAGGCATTGGGAGAGAAAACTCCTACGCTCTCCACGTTAAAGACCTTGCCGCTGGCGTAGAATTTTATCTTCATGTCTTTTTTTATAATGCCGTCATAGACCCGTATCTGGACAATGACGCCTTGATAGGTATCGTACCAGGAGTCGAAGACAAGGGCCTTAAGGGGAGCAGACTTATCTCCGGCAGGAGGCGGTACAAGGGCCACAATGGCCTCAAGTGTCTCCTTGATGCCGATGCCCTGCTTTGCGCTTGCGAGTACGGCATCAGAGGCGTCAAGACCAAGTATCTCTTCTATCTCCATCTTCACCCTCTCGGGGTCGGCGTGAGGCAGGTCTATCTTGTTAAGCACGGGAACTATCTCAAGGCCCACGTCCACGGCTGTGTAAAGGTGCGCAAGGGTCTGGGCCTCGACGCCCTGAGAGGCGTCGACGATAAGCACGGCTCCCTCGCAGGCAGAGAGGGAACGGGATACCTCGTAGCTGAAGTCCACATGCCCCGGCGTATCAATGAGGTTCATGACGTAATCCACTCCGTCTCCTGCGTGATAGACGAGCCTTGCGGTCTGCGCCTTTATGGTGATGCCGCGCTCACGCTCAAGGTCCATCTTGTCAAGGAACTGGTCGGCCTGCTCGCGCTCCGTAATAGTGCCCGTGTATTCAAGTAAACGGTCAGAGAGCGTGCTTTTTCCGTGGTCTATATGGGCAATAATGGAAAAATTTCTTATCTTTTCTATATCTGTCATTATTTTTTTACCAGTCTAAGACAAAAACCCGGACAATATATGCCCTGGCCAAGGCAAAGGTTTAAATTTTAAAAACAAAAAGGTTATTTTAATCCATCACATTGTTCCATGTCAAAGTAAAAGGAAAATAACTTCCAGAGTATCTTCGAGGATTAAAGGCCCTTGAATATAAGAAAAAAAAACGAGCCGGGAGTCTACCTCCCGGCCCGCTGGTTTAAACTTCATATATGGAAAGCTACCTTACAAAACCATTTTTCAGCAAACCCCATGACCTGTTGGGCCGCTTTACAAGGGGCGCGACGGCTGTCATGTTAAAATTGAAAGCGGCCGTGTTCATAACAACGGGATAGGGGGCTCCCACAAAGGCATTAAAGGCATAAGTGCCTACAGGCGCGCTCAGAGGCACAGCCTTGACAAGATGCGCCACCTTGGAGGTATTGGCGTTAAGGCATATGCTGAGGGGGCCGAAAAGCTCTCCCGCGGAAGGGAACCCTATGCCTCCGGGAAGGATAATATTCTCCCAATAGCTAACGCACTGCGAGATGGACGTAGTATTTACAGCCGTTACTGTATAGCCAAGACTTCCACCACGGGCTACGGAGGTGACATCAGGGGCGATGCTCAGCGTAACCGCCTTGGTGCCATTATCACTTATCCTGGCCATAAACAAATCACTTGAACCGGCGTTTACACCCTGAATGGGATTTACGATAGGGAAGTTAAGAGACAAAGTCCCGCCCACTATACGCGCGGCTCCGCTCGCATCAATAACAATACCCCTTGCCGTATCATCATCGCCTCCGCCAAGATAAGTGGAATAAATAATGCTCGTGCCAGAGGGGGCTATCTTTGTGACATAGGCGTCTCTTATGCCGCCGAATACTCCTTGAACGGGATTAACAACGGGAAAATCAAATGACCATGTATGACCTGCAACGTATACAGCGCCTGAACTGTCAACGGCCACGTCGCGGCCGCTGTCGCTACCGCTTCCGCCGAGGTAGGTGGAAAAAATAATCCGGCGCCCGGGAGGGGCAAGTTTAAAGACAAAGGCATCCTGGATGCCCAGCATCGCCCCCTGAACAGGTTTTACAAGGGGAAAATCCGGTGAGGCCGTCCAGCCTGTTACAAAGATACTTCCCGCGCTGTCCAGGACAATACCCTTGCTCTTATCCGAGGCCGAACCTCCGATGAATGTGGAAAACACAAGGGCTGTCCCCGAGGGATTTACTTTGAATACAACGACGTCCTTTATGCCGCCGAATACGGCCTGAATGGGGTTTCTAAGGGGAAAATTAAAAGACCAGCTGTGTCCCGCTACATAGGCGGCCCCTGTTGCGTCAACGGTAATCGCGCGCCCGGAGTCAGATAGGCTTCCGCCAAGGAATGTGGAATAATTCAGGGCCCTTCCAGTTGGGGCCATCTTAACCACATAGGCGTCCTTGAGACCTGCCAGCACCCCCTGAATAGGTCTGACAAGGGGAAAATTCGGGGAAGCTGTCCAGCCCGTAAGGTATATGGCGTTACTGCTGTCAAGGGCAAGGCCTTTGCCGTTGTCATCACCTATGCCTCCGAGGTAGGTGGAAAAAACAAGGGCATTACCGGCGGGGCTGAGTTTAGCCACAAAAGCGTCTTTGAGCCCTCCGCCGAAGGCCCCTTGAAAGGCATTGACGACGGGGAAATTAAAAGACCCCGTATCACCTGTAATATAGGCCGCACCCGTGGCGTCAACGGCTATTGTAACACTATCCTCATCACCGGAGCCGCCAAGGTATGTGGAGTAAACAACAGCAGTTCCTGCGGGATTTATCTTTGTAATAAATGCGTCGCCCGTAAGCAGACCGCCTCTGAAGACGCCCTGCGCCGGAGTGAGTACGGGAAAATCAGCGGACATAGTCCAACCGGTGATATACGAAGCCCCCGAGGCATCCAGGACAATATCGCGGGCAAAATCAGAGGCCGAGCCGCCGAGATAGGTGGAGTAGTCGAGTACAGGGTCTATGACAAGGGCTTTTGTATGGTCATAAGAGGCTACCGTAAAACCGTAGGAGGCACGGCCCTTACGGGCCTTTCCGATTATCCTGTAACTACCTTTAACGGGAACCTTTACACCGTCTATCTCCTGATAGATAAATGGTTTTTTCTCTAATATCCTGCCCCCGGCAAGGGCTACATCAAGCTCCCCTTTATCTGTAACATCAATGGACTTGACGCCATCATAGGTAAAAACGACCTCGTCGGGATCTCCGCCCGCCTTTACGATGACATCGTGCTCTATCTTACTGTTATTGCCGTAAAATTTTATATCGATATTTTTATAGACACCCTTATATATGATATAGCCGTAGACAGGGACGTCACTACGCCACTTTTTGCTGTCTTTACCCGTAAAGTAATTAACCTTCGTCTCAAGGGGACTCCGGGCGCTGACCTCAAGCCCTTTATCGGCACCGGTAAAGGAAAGCCTGACACCATGGACCTTTTTGCCTTTGGCAAGGGCCAAGACAAGCCCATCGGAAGTAAAAAAGGTCGAGTGCTCTGCGCCCCTCTCGTAGAACCTTACGGCGCTATCGACTTGACCGTCGTTTCTGATAAAATAAAGGGGTAGCTTGCCGTAAGCCCCGGCAACGGCCGCCTTCTGCAGGGCAGAGGCCTTGACCTTCGGCGCCTCGGCGGCATAGCCTGACAATGGCAGTAAGATAACAAACTGTAACAGCAGTAATATAAACAACCTCATGATGCACACTCCTCGTTTCGTTGTAAGGCCGTTGTAACGGGCCGTTATTTATGATGGGCCCTGCAAGATGCTGAAAGCATAATCACGATCTCATGTAAAAAAACCTATTGTTTCAAGGCGACTTTGCATGTTTTTATGTAAACTTATAATAAAGCATAAAATCGCGGCGAAATCTATCCCCCTGAAAGAGGGGGATAGACAAAAAGATAACCCCTTATTCTTAATAAAAGAACAACGCTATTGCCTGGGCCTGCGATGAGACTCTGCTTGACAGGGCGATAGGCGGGTTATACTCTTATTCTTACAGTTATTATGTATGGCATCGTTAATGAGCGATGCAGAATTATCTCATTTTATACTATATAATACACTTCAAAGATTAAAGGATCATGAGAAAAGGGCTTACTCCGCTATTAAGCGCAGATAATCTCAGAGCCGTCGTAGCGGGGCTCGCAGAGGATATACGAGAGGACTACAGAGGGAAAGTCCCCGTACTCGTCGGTCTCCTCAAGGGGGCCTTTGTCTTCATCGCCGACCTTGCAAGGGCCATGGAGATAGACGTTGAGGTGGAATTCATACAGCCCTCGTCTTACAAAGAGGGTAGCTCTGCATCACGAGAAGTCGAGCTTGTGCATAGCCTCAAAGGTGACGTAAATGACCGCGACGTTATCATAGTAGATGGAATAGTAGATAGCGGAGCCACCCTGCGGAAAGTGGTTAAAGAGGTCCTCGCCCTAGGGCCGGCCTCTGTCAAGGTATGTAGCCTTCTTGTGAGAAAAGACGTAAAGCGGGTTGTAACGATTGATTACCGGGGGCTCGAGATACCGGCGGGTTTTGTAGTGGGCTACGGCATGGACCTCGGCGGAAGGTACAGGCACCTCAAGGGCATATACACAGTTATCAGGGAGGCCGGGGACTAATGGGCTTTGAGCGGCGTTTTAAAGAACTGCTGACCCCCGCGGCCTATAAAAATCCTCCCGCAGTCATTACGCTGATTCAGACCCATATATCCTATCTATTTCTCACGCCCGACTTTGTCTACAAGGTAAAAAAAGCTGTAAACTTCGGTTTTCTCGACTTTACCACCCTCGAAAAACGCCGCCACTACTGCGCCGAAGAGGTGCGGCTGAATAGAAGGCTCGCCCCTGATGTATACCTTGGCGTTGTTGAAATAAAAGAATATAAGGGCGCCCTCACCGTAGAGGGAGAAGAAGGCGAGACAGTAGAATACGCCGTAAAGATGCGCCGTCTGCCAGAGGAGACCATCCTTGAAGAAAAAATACGGCGGGGCACAGCCTCGACAGAAGACATCCAACGGGTGGCAGAGGCCATAGCCCGCTTTCACGGCAAGGCCGTGCAAGGAGAGCGTATCTCGGCCTGCGGAAGCCCGGAGATAATAAAAAAAAACATACTCGAAAACTTTACCCAGACAGAGGGCCTTATAGGCAGTATCATAAGCCCGGGTTCATTCAAGGGCATGAAGGCCTTTGCCTTAAAATTTATCGAAGATAAGAGGCCCCTTCTCCTTAAGCGTATTGAGGACGGTTTCATACGCGAGTGCCACGGCGACATTCACTCCGAACATATATCCCTTAACAGACGCATTGAGATAATCGACTGCATCGAGTTCAACGAACGCTTCCGCAACTGCGATACAATAAGCGAGATGGCCTTTTTGTCCATGGACCTTGATTTTCACAATCGCGGAGACCTTGCCCGCGCCTTTGAGGAAAGTTACCTTGAGGCCGCATCAGACCACGAGGGCCGTGAGCTTATAGGCTTCTATAAATCCTACCGCGCATACATAAGGGGCAAGATAGAAGGGCTGAAGGCCGCCGAGGCCGAGGTGGGCAAGGACGAGCAAGAGAAAGCCCGCATAAAGGCGGCGCGCTACTTCGACCTTGCAGAGGCCTACACAAGGGGAGCGCCGAGGCCACGGCTCATCATCATCTGCGGTCTCTCGGGAACGGGTAAATCCACCCTTGCCGGGGCCCTTGGCGAGGCCCTCTGGGCCGAGCCTCTCGCAACGGACAGGATAAGAAGAGAGGTTTTGGCCCCTGATGAAGCGCCGACTGCGGCCCCATACGGAGAGGGCAGATACTCCCCTGAAAAAAAAGCGGATATATACGAAAGGCTTATAAAAAAGGCATGTGAGGATTATCTAAAAAACGGGCGCACCGTCATACTCGACGGCACCTTCTCAAAAAACAGTTTTTTAAAAAAAGCCCTTGACGCGGCACGCTCTGCGGGACTTGCCCCGGGGGACATAAGCGTATTCGAATGCACCCTGGAATTATCGGCCCTGAGAGAGCGAGTCCGTAGCCGCGAGGCAGGCAAGGCCACCGCCGAAGACAAGGATAGGCAGTTATCAGAGATGAGGAGCGATATATTAGAGGCCCATATAGCGGAATACGAAAAAAAAGAAAAAAATATAATAGGCCTTGATACGGCCTCTCCCATAGAGACAAACCTTCTCGCCATGATAAAGGTCATACTGGAAAAGGGGCAAGGTCTTACCTGCGAGATATAGCAAAAATCCCATTGAGGACTGCGGCTTATTATGTTTTAATCAAGGCATGAAAATTAGCTCCATAGTGCTTCTGAGCGGCGGCCTCGACAGCGCCGTCACTGCGGCCATGGCCCTGCGCCAGGGTCCGGCGGCCTTTCTCCATGTGAACTACGGCCAGCGGACATGGGAGAGAGAAGCGCGGGCCTTTGGTGAGATAGCCGATTACTACGGTGTAGAAGAGAGGTTGACGGCTGACATAGGCTACCTCAAGGCCATGGGCGGCTCTGCCCTCACAGACGCCTCGATAGAGGTGCCGCAAGGAGACCTCGCGAGAGAGGGCATGCCCGTCACCTATGTTCCCTTCAGAAACTCACACCTCCTATCCATAGCTGTATCGTGGGCAGAGGTACGTGGGATAGCCAATATCTACATAGGTGCCGTGGAAGAAGACAGCTCCGGGTATCCGGACTGCAGAAAGGAATTTTTCAGGGCCTTTAACGAGGTTATAAGACTGGGTACTGGAAGGGAGACTGAGATAGAGATAAAAACCCCTCTCATAGACAAAAAAAAATCAGAGATAGTAAGACTGGGCCTTGAACTCAAGGCCCCCCTTGGACTTACATGGTCATGCTACAAGAACTCGGAAGAGGCCTGCGGAGAGTGCGACTCAT
>CAYYUX010000038.1:0-15712 GCA_964474975.1 uncultured Thermodesulfobacteriota bacterium | reverse complement strand
CTTCAAGTTCGCCTGAGATGTGGAGCGACATCTGCTCCATGAACAGGGAGTTCATCCTTAGCGCAATAAGCTCCTTTGAGGCCACGCTCACCGCCCTTAAAGACCTCATAAAGGACTCTGATTATACAGCAGTGAGAGAGAATTTTAAAAAAGCAAAGAATATCAGAGACTCTCTGGGTTGATTCTCATAAATCTTTCTTAAATCGCTTTCATCTATCACACGCCTCCAAAAAAATGAAAAAATCATCGGTTACAATTTTGCCTGCCGCGGGCCCCATAAGGGGCGAGTTGACCGTGCCCGGCGACAAATCCATCTCTCACAGGGCCGTAATGCTAGGCTCTATTGCCGAGGGTGATACCACCATCAAGGGCTTTCTCGACGGCGCTGATAACCGCGCCACCATAGCCGCCTTCCGCGCCATGGGTGTTGATATCGAAGAGTGCCTCGAAGGGGATTCAAAAACCCTTATCGTCCATGGAGTTGGCCTGCGGGGGCTTGGTAAACCACTTGCCGATATAAACGCCATGAATTCGGGCACAACGGCAAGGCTACTTACGGGTCTACTCTCGGGGCAGGACTTTTCTTCCGTCATAACCGGTGACGACTCACTGCGCGCCCGTCCCATGGGCAGGGTGGTAAAGCCTCTTTCTCTCATGGGCGCCAGGATTAAGGGCAGGGAAGAAGGCCCTTTGTCAGGCAGAAAAGACACAACTTTTCTGCCCTTGAATATCTCTTCCTCCCTGCTTAAGGGCATACACTACGATACGCCCGTTGCGAGCGCGCAGTTAAAATCATCTATCCTCCTTGCCGGTCTTTACGCCGGGGGCGAGACAAGTGTCACCGAACCTGCCCAGAGCCGTGACCATACGGAACGCATGCTCAAGGCCATGGGCGCGGAGATAAGCACAGATGGACTCACCACAGCCATAAGAGGCGGCGCCGTACTCAAGGGAATAGATATAGACGTACCCGGAGATATCTCATCAGCGGCCTTTTTCATAGTGGCCGCTCTTATCGTGCCGGGCTCTGAGCTTTTGATAAAAAATATTGGAGTAAACCCCACAAGGACAGGTATCATTCATATCCTTAGGACCATGGGCGGTAACATTGAACTAAAAAACATAAGGGGCGAAGCCCTTGAACCCACGGCGGACATACTCGTAAAGGCAAGCAGGCTCAAGGGCATAGACATAGACGGCAAGGCCCTTCTGCCTGCCATTGACGAATTTCCCATAATTACCGTTGCCGCGGCCTTTGCAGAGGGAACTACAAAGATAAGCGGCGCAGGGGAGCTTCGCGTCAAGGAATCTGACAGGATAGCCGCCATGGCCGCGCATCTTAAGGGGATGGGGCTCTTATGCGAAGAGGAGCCTGAGGGTATTGAGATTAACGGTGCTATTGCCGGTGCGCTGAGAGGATGCAGATGCACCTGTAACGGCGACCACCGCGTAGCCATGAGCCTTGCCGTCGCGGCCCTTGGCGCAGATGATAAACTTATCATAGATGATGCGGTATGTGTTGCCGTATCTTATCCCGGGTTTTTTGAGGTCTTTGAAAAAATCCGTGGAGGCAGGGCAAAATGACTCAAGAAGTAATAGGAAAGTTAAATTTTAACAAGGGCTTCATAATTGCCGTAGACGGCCCCGGCGGTGTGGGCAAATCCACTGTAAGCCGACGCCTCGCAGAGGAGCTGAATGGTATATATGTAAATACGGGCGCCATGTACAGGGCCTTTGCCCTTGCCCTGCGCCATGCCGGTGTAAATGCCGGCGACGAAGATGGGATTAAAAAATTCTGCGCCGAGGCAGAGGTCCTTTACAGAGCCTTTTCCGGCCGTATCTTCGTAAACGGCGTGGATTACTCTGAACAAATCCGCTCCGAGGAGGCCGGAGCCCTTGCCTCGGCAGTTGCCTCGCTGAGTATTGTGAGGCGCACCCTTGTGGCTTACCAGCGTTCATTTCAGTATGATGGTATCCTTGTAATAGAGGGTAGAGACATAGGGACGAAGGTATTTCCATCTGCAGATGTAAAGATTTTTCTCGATGCCGATGCCGCTATCCGCGCCAAAAGAAGACACGCCGAGGGCCATGAGGCCATGAAAGCAGATGAGACGGAAAAAGTCCTCCGCCGCCGAGATACTCGGGACAGGACAAGGGCCGACTCTCCCCTTGAAAAGGCCGAAGACGCCCTCTACGTAGACACCTCTCACATTGATATAGACGAAGTCCTCGCCCTAATAATGGCATATATTAAAAAAAGGCTCCCCTTAAAGAGTCCTGGCATCTCTCAAAGTGAGTAAAGTATCCGCCAACAGAGAGAAAATCTTCTGAAATTAGTTTGCACTTTATCTTATGCTGTGCTATCTTTTTAAAATAAAAAAATATTGGGGGTACTATATTTAATGCTTGACTCAAGCGACAACGAAGAAAAAACCATGGAAGAATCCGAGTTCGAACGTATGTTCGAGGCGGAGATCAAAGAGTACAAGGAAGGCGACGTCGTAACGGGCACGGTTGTGGAAATCTCCGGTGACGCCGTTGTTGTGGATATAGGTTTCAAGTCCGAGGGTGTTGTATCCATAAAGGAGTTTGCCTCTACAGACGGAGTTCCCGATATCAATGTCGGTGATTCCATAAAAGTCTTGATAGAGCGGCGCGAAGATGAGAACGGCTTCGTCGTCCTCTCCAAGACGAGGGCCGACCAACTCAAGCTCTGGGACACCATCGAAGATGCCTGTGATAACAACAAGCTCATCGAGGGTACTATAACCAACAGGGTCAAGGGCGGCTTCTATGTTAACATAGAGGGCCTTAACGCCTTTCTCCCGGGCTCGCAGGTTGACCTTAAACCCGTCAGAAATCCCGACGGCCTTTTAGGACAGAGCTTCACCTTCAATATCCTCAAATACAACAGACGCAAGAGCAACATTATTGTCTCAAGGCGCGCTATCCTCGAAAAAGAGCGCGAGGCCATGAGAAAGATAACCCTTGAAAAGCTCGAGGAAGGCGCCATCATGGAAGGCCTTGTGAAAAATATCACCGACTACGGGGCATTCGTCGATCTCGGCGGTATAGACGGACTGGTCCATCTTACGGATATGTCCTGGGGCAAGGTCTCGCACCCCACACAGTTTCTCAAAATCGGGGATACCATTTCCGTTAAGGTTCTCCGTTACGATAAAGATGACAACAAAATCTCCCTCGGCATCAAACAAACAAAAGACGACCCATGGCAGACTGTGCTGGAAAAATATCCCGTAGGCACCAATGTCAATGGCCGTGTCGTCAATCTCACGGATTATGGCGCCTTTGTCGAGCTTGAAGAGGGGCTTGAAGGCCTTGTCCATATCTCGGAGATGTCGTGGACAAAGATAAGGCACCCATCACAGAAGGTAAAGATAGACGACGAAATTACCGTTCAGGTCCTCAATGTGGACCCCGCAAGCCGCCGTATCTCCCTTGGCATAAAGCAGGTCGAGCCTAACCCTTGGGACGGTGTAGCAGAGCGTTACCCCAAGGGAACAAAGGTAAAGGGTCTTGTAAAGAATATCACGGACTTCGGCGTTTTCCTTGGTGTTGAAGACGGTATAGATGGCCTGGTTCATATATCCGATCTCTCATGGAGAAAGGTCAAACACCCCTCTGAAATTTTCAGAAAAGGTCAGGAGACTGAGGCCATTGTCCTCCATATAGACAGCGTGAACAGGCGTTTTTCTCTTTCCACCAAACTCCTTGAGAAAAATCCCTGGGAGGGCGTTGAGAACAGATACAAACCCGGAACTATTATCGAGGGCAAGATTACAGGGATAGCCGACTTCGGCGCATTTGTACTCCTCGAAGAAGGACTCGAAGGCCTGATACATGTCTCGGAAATCAACCGCGCAGGTCAGGACGGACCGGAAATAAGCGTCGGCGATACAGTCATCGTAGAGATACTCAACGTTGATTCCGGTGACAATAAGATTGGTCTCAGCCTTAAAGAAGTAAAACCGCGTAAAACAGAAGAGGCTGTTGACGAAAAAACAGTTGCCGAAGAAGCCGCATCTGACGAGGCTGTCTCACAAGAGGTCCCTGCAAGTGATGAGGCCGTAGACGAGGTCTCTGATGAAGCCGTTGCCGAGACTCCTGAGGCCCAGGAAGAGAAGGACGAAGAATCATTCGACGCCGATGGGGACGTACAGGAAAGCAACGATGGTGATACTGCTTCTGCCGACGAACCAGAAAGCGAAACATCCGACTCTGAATAACCCGGGCCTATATATAATGAGCGGATTTGTCTTCATAGTCTAATTGTGCTATATCGGCGCCTATTTAGTGGTACCCGGGCGGTTAGTGCTGTATCCTGGCGTAATGGATAATATCGCGGCAGTTAGTGCTGTGTATAGTGATGTATCGGGAAAAATAGTTGTAGTTAGTGCGCTGTATCGGTGCCGATTTACAGCTATAGGCGTGACAGAGTCAAATAGGGACGGATGGAGCTTATTGCCCTTCAGGTAATAGCAAAATCCCGTTGCAGTGCTGAGTTTTGGATACTCTGCAGGGTAATGTTGGAGCTGGTGAGATAGAGAGGTTTTGAGAGCCGGTTGAGCGGATCGGAATTTTAGACTACCGGCCAGACTTCTTTCAGCTTCTTCATAAATATTTAATAGTATCACTTAATATACAGGTTATGGCGATACTTAAAAAACTTCTAACCCTGCTTGGCGCTCTTGTTCTTATTTTCTTTATTCTTACAGGAGCATCATACCTGCTTTTCGGCGGTATCCATAGAGACAAAGTCGCCGTGCTTCGTATAAGCGGTGTTATCAGAGATACGACTGAACTTACAAAGGCCATGGATGCCCTTGGCGAACGCAGTGACGTTAAGGCCGTTGTTTTAAGGATAAATTCACCCGGCGGGGCCGTAGGCCCATCACAGGAGTTATACAGCGCAGTAAAACGCCTTGATGCCAAAAAGGCCGTAGTCGCCTCCATGGGTTCTGTTGCCGCCTCAGGAGGATATTACGCCGCCTCAGCGGCCCGCAGGATTGTGGCAAACCCCGGTACCCTGACAGGCAGTATCGGTGTTATAGTGAAATTCATAACAGCCGAAGACCTCTTGCACAAAATCGGTCTCAAGGGTTATGTGGTAAAGAGCGGCAAGTTCAAGGACGCCGGCTCTCCCATGCGCGCTATGACCGCAGAGGAAAAGGCCCTTCTTCAGAATCTTGTTAATGATATAAACGCCCAGTTCATCAGCGCAGTAGCCAAAGGGCGCGGAATGAAAGTCAACGAAGTAAGAAAACTCGCTGACGGAAGAGTATTTACCGGTGCGCAGGCTAAAAAAAATGGACTTGTCGATGAGCTTGGAGACCTTACAAGGGCCATTACGCTGAGTGCGGGACTGGGGGGAATCA
The DNA here is from genome assembly GCA_964474975.1 of uncultured Thermodesulfobacteriota bacterium. Lineage (GTDB taxonomy): Bacteria > Desulfobacterota > GWC2-55-46 > GWC2-55-46 > JADFVP01 > JAJRZX01. The sequence continues at coordinate 10,316 of CAYYUX010000038.1, read as the reverse complement.
AGGGAAAACCATACGTAATATACCCGGAAGAGAATTTGTTCGGCCAATGGGAAGGAAAGCTTTCCGAGAGTTTCTCAGGCCGCCTCTCAGGCCTCTTCCCTGGTCTGCATCTTATGTATATCATGCCCGGTCAATGAGTTAAACAAGGAGGCGATAAATTATGACAAAGAGTGAACTCATCGAGGCGGTATCGAGAGAGATTAACAACTTTTCAAAAAAAGATGTTGAGATTATCGTAGATTCTCTCTTTCAGGCCATGTCAGACAGCCTCTCAAATGGCGAAAAAGTTGAGATAAGAGGCTTTGGCAGTTTTAAGATAAAAGAACGCGACGGCAGACAGGGTAGAAACCCCAAGTCAGGTGAGAATATCTTCATCGAGGCCAAGCGGGTACCTTTCTTCAAAGCCGGCAAGGAAATTCGCGAGAGGATTAACAGGCAACGATGAAAAAAATCTGGGCGCCATGGCGAGGCAGTTACATCAGCAGTCCAAAGTCCGATTCATGCCCCTTCTGTGATGCTCAAGATAATCCTGATGAATCCCATCTGCTTTACTCAGATACTCTTTCCACTGTTATCCTGAACAAATATCCCTATACGGGCGGTCATATCCTCATTAGTCCTCTTCGCCATATCGCAGACCTTGAAGAAGTTAGCGCCGAAGAATCGGCCAGCCTCTTCAGCCTTGCGAGGGCCTCTGTATCTGCCCTCAAGGCCGCCTTTAATCCAGATGGCTTTAATATCGGTATGAACCTCGGAACTTCGGCAGGAGCCGGCATAGCAGACCACCTTCATATGCACGTTGTCCCAAGGTGGGAAGGAGACACGAACTTCATGCCCGTCCTTGCAGAGACCAAGGTCCTATCAGCCCATCTTGACGAGACATATCACATTTTAAAACCCCTTTTTAATGTATAATTTACAGCTCTGACCCTATAAGGCATTCCCTTTAAGAGATTCTTCGAGGGTTTAAAGCCATAGTTCTATAAATATCCGCAGACAATATGTGCCATGAAAACTATCTCTTGACAAAGATTGGTCTTTATTATAAAGTTCATAAAACCAATAACAAAACTTCGTAACTGACGGAATTAAGGTGGTTACCACCGGGGAGCGAAGTTAAATAATTTTCAAGTCGACCGTCTGGGCATGGCACCCTTTTGAACGGGGCTACCATTGCGCCATGACGGTTTTTTTATCTCTCAGTGGCTTTTTTTAAAAGCCATGTGAGCGTTGAGGCATTATACTCAAAAGTTTAAAGGCGGCTTCAACCTATCAATCTTAAAGTAAGGAGGCTTGTTTATGCAGCTCACCGGACTACTCTGGGGCTCGAAGCTTTTAGACCGCGTGGAGTTTCCTCACTCCGAGATCCTCGGCCCTGAGGCCAGCCCAGATGAGATTAAGGCCCTTCTGGAAAAGTGCGGCTCGGTCTTCATCAAACCCATCTTCAAGGGCGGAGTCGGAAAAAAAGGAAAATCAGGACTTATCGGCAGGGCAGAGGATATTGGACACGCCCTCAGCGAAAAAGAACGCCTCTATTTTGTGGAGCACGTTCATGGGACCACAAAGGCAAAGGCCGATGGCGTGACCTTTGAGGGAGCTGTTCCCGCCAAGCACGAGGTATACTTTTCCATAAGCGACTCAACTATCTATCGCGCGCCCATGATGACGATTACACACCACGGCGGCGTAGATATTGAAGAGCTTCCAAAAGAAAAAATCGCCGAGATACCCTTTGACCCGCTTACAGGTCTGAAGAGCTTTCATGTCTCAAACGCGTTAGAAGACCTCGGCGCACCTGCCGAGATAATAAGCCCCCTTGTGCAGAACCTTCCGAAGCTATGGACACTCTATAATAATTACGGCATGAGTACGCTTGAGATAAATCCGCTTCGTATGATGCCTACGCCCCGTGGACGGCTTATGCCCGTGGCCTGCGACTTCAAGGGGAGTTTTGATATTGACAACCCTGCGTGGAAGCGCCTCAACCTCCCGCCACATCTATTCGCCTCAGATTACTCTGAGTTCGAGCAGGAGATAAACCAGCTTCGAACCTATCAGGGACAATCAGATGTCTTCATCATAAATTCTAAAGGCACCATAACGGCGCCTACTTTCGGCGGCGGAGCCAACGCCCTCGTTACAGAGCTTCTCGGCGACAGGGCTACCATATCCTCGGATTTCGGCGGCAACCCCCCATACGCCAAGATGAACGATATAGCGCGCATTGTCTTCAAATACTGGCTCGACCAGTCAAATGTCCTCTTTATCATCGGCGGAAAGGCCAATAATACGGATATCTACGAGACGTTCCGCGCCATGGCGGATGCCCTTAAAGACCACTTCAAGCATTCTGCCACTCCGCTCTTCGTCGTCATTGGAAGAGGCGGCCCCAACCTCGTGAGAGGGCTATCATATATGCGCGAGACACTTGAGGGACTGAGGCTTCCATACAGAATATTCGGTCATGACAGCGCCATGAGCGAAGTCGTCAACTTTGCTGAAAAAGTAGATGACTGGATGGCAGGCGAAGGCAGGGAAAAGGTACGCCAGACCATGGGACTATAAGGCTCCCGGAAATACAGGCGACCCCTATTTGTATTTATATGCAGAAGAGGCCGTGATGATAAGGGCCTAAACCAATTCAACAAAAGGGTATAAACATGCATAAAAAGGGAGTGAGTAAATTTCCATACTATGTGGGCGTAAAATCCCTTTCCGAGCTTGCCACAAGAGACGACCGCGTCTGTGTCCTTAATATCCTCGGCACGGAGAGTCGTTCCGTAACACCTGTCAGCCATGCCTATTCAGGCGGTAATATAGTCTTTGGCACAGGCCCCGGCAAAGGCGGACAGGTACTCAAAACACCTGATGGTCCCATACCAGTATACAACTCCGTCCGTGAGGGCGTAAAGGCAGGTCACAGGTTTAATACGGCAGTTATATACCTGCCTCCCTCTGGTGTGAAAGACGGTGTTGCCGAGGTGATTCGTCACGGCATCGGCCTCAAAAAAATTGTAATCCTCACTGAAAAGGTCTCTCTTAACGATGCCCGTATAATCCGCGCTATTTGCCAGGCAAACGGCATTGATGTCTTTGGCGCGAACTGCCTCGGCCTTGCCGATTCATGGAACCAGGTGCGCATCGGCGGCGCCCTTGGCGGAAGCAAGCCAGAGGAATCCCTTGTAAAGGGAAGTGTGGCTATCTTTTCAAACTCCGGCAACTTTACTACCACCATTGCCGTCTATCTCCTTACAGGTGGCTGGGGTACTACCACATCCATATCAAGCGGCAAGGACGTATACATTCATTACGGCCCGAAAGAGTTTTTCTCTGCCCTTGATAACGACGACCGTTCCAGATGCGCCGTTGTATATGCAGAGCCGGGCGGGTATTACGAAGCCGGTCTTCAGATAAATAAGCCTACCGTGGCCTGCGTAGTGGGACGTTGGAAGGCAAAGCTTTCAAAGGCATGCGGTCATGCCGGAAGCCTCGCGGGCTCCGGTGATGATGCCAGGGCCAAGGAACGCTGGTTCATGGACTACTTCGGCGTTCAGGATATATATACACCGGAAAATCCCGTCTGCTCGGCAAAGGGCGCTGTAGTCACCAACATAGCCTATATACCGGAGGCCCTTACGGCGGTAATGGCCCTTAATGATAATGAGCCTGATTTTACGCCGCGCGGTACGCTATCGCTCAAATGCTGGTTCTCAAGTAACGCGGGAGTCGATATCCCCGAAAATCTCTGCCCTGAGGTTGTAAGGGCCGTATCCCCATACGACGAGCAGATAGAGGCCCTTGACAAACAGGTCGGGGCGCAGTTTCCCCGCGAAAGGCTAAAAGATGCCAGCGGGGCCTCTATGATGGACCCGAAGACACAGGTGACAAAGATTCACAATATCTCTATACTTGATGCCTCAAAGCGTTCTCTCGAAGAAAACCTTGTAATGAGTCTCTTGAGGGAGTACCCGGGCAAGACAGCCGCCTCTCTTGCCAACATCGCCTTCAATGCCTATGTAAATCACTCCGGCAATGCCGCGCTTCTGGCCGCGGAAGCCTCACGAAAGGCAGGAAACTCTCCTAACACTGTTGCGACTTCTGCGGTATGCATAGCCGGAAGTAAAAGTCTCGGCGGCGCACTTGATATATCCGCTCTACTTATCGAGCTCTTCGGCGCCAGCGGCATAAAGAGCCCCTGTGAGGAATTAGATTACTCCGGGATGCTCGAAGGACTCTCTCCGGAAGATAAAAAACTCTTTATCGCACATAGCAACGATACCCTGGCAGATGCCATCTCCGGGGCCATTGAGGGGCTTGGCAAACGTTCAGTCTTTCTGGACTTTGTAAGAGACGCCGGCGGCGGAAAGCCCTCTTCAGCGGCACTGCTCTCTGCAATATGGACGAGCATCGGCTGGCCGGCACTTATGAAAAAAAGGGTCTCAAAGACTACGATTAAAAATCTCCCCTGGTATTCGAGGATTTTTTCCACCATCGTCGGGTGTAGTGTATCCTCAGAGAGGCAGACTGAAGGAGAGTTCTGCGGTATCCCCAATGACGAACTTATTAAGGAATGGTCATTTACGGAGACGGCCTTTATGGCCATAGTGGGCCGGCGTCCAGATGAGAAGGAACTCTTTGAGTTTTCAACCCTTCTCGGCCTCATTATATCCAACGGCCCGGGCACCATCTCTGCACAGGGCAGTAAGGGTGCAGTCAGCGCCGATGGCCCTGAAGACCCCACGAGGGTTCAGATAAACAAGGCCTTTGCCGGGTTTATGACGCACACGGGTTTTGCCCATGGCGGCAATGGCTACGAGGCCATAGCATTTCTCATGGACAGGTTCAAGGATTCAGGTCTTGTTGATCCTTCGAATAAAGGACACGGCATTGATCTGAAAGCCATAAGTGACAAATACGCAGAGTCTTACAAGGCCTATAAGGTAGAGGAGAAGGCCGCCGGAAACCTGCAATACAAGAAGATTCCATGTGTCAATCACCCCGTCTTCAAGGGAAAGCCCGTTAACTATGACCCGAGGGAGCGCTTTGTCACTTCGCTCTTCGAGGAAAAAGGCATCTATAATATCTTCATGGAGTTTTATTCAGGTCTTGTCAACTCGCTTTTTGAAAAAGGCGTAAGCAAGAACGTCTACTGCGTAAATGTAGATGCCGTTATCGCCGTTATTCTCCTGAAGATTGTATGGGCCGACTACAGGGAAGGGCGCATTGCCGACGAGAATGTAGAGACTGCGGCCTTTACGACCTTTCTCTTCGGCAGGATGATCGGATGCGCCGCCGAGATAGACGACCATCTCAACAGAGGCAAGAATATGGACACAAGGACAGCGGCCTCAAAATGTTCTTATGTAGGATAATCCGCCTTGAGACAAACCTAAAAAAAAAGCCCGGAGAAAAACCGGGCTTTTTTAATTTCATTTGACATGCTTACTGCCCTAATGTAATATTTTATCAATACTTTTAAAGGGATAGATATATCTTGAATCTTTCTAAGTTCTGGCATACTAATAAAGGATTTTTTATTTTAAGTCTCGTAGCGGCTGTTGCGGGCCTTGTTATATCTTTTTTATTTTCGGGATGCTCGAGGTCTGATCAGCCGAGCCGGGTTATTGTATCAAAACGTGTGAAGATAGATGTTAAGGATATAACCGGCACAGGCCCGGAGGCTCTCACGGTGCAAAAGCGCAAGAGGGCTGAGGCCTCATCAAGAGCAGGGGGGCTAAAAACCGTCAGCAAAGGCACTGCCTCAGGCGGTTCTCATGAAAGCGTAACTGCAGGAAGGCTCAATCAGAGGCATAAGTCCGCGGCAAAACCCATTAAACATAGAAAAAAAAGGCCGCCTCTAAAGACCCTGCGGAAATCATGGGTAGTAAACGTAGCCTCTTTTACTCGCACCTCAGACGCGGAGAGACTAAAAAAACGCCTCACTAATGCAGGATACAGCGCCTATATTACAAAATTCACCAAGGCCGGAATCCTATACTACAGAGTTCGTGTAGGGTTTTACCTCACAGCCGATAAAGCAAGAAGGTCCGGTCGCGTCATCGCTTCTGATTTCAGGAATGTCGGCTCCCCCTGGGTAGCTAAACCCGATATGGACGAGATTTTAAATCACAGCAAATAATTTATTGTAAATATATGGTTATGGCATTAGCTTAAACCATATTATTAAATTCCAGGTCGTTCTTTATGGGGCTGATTGCAAGGTCGATTAAAAAAAAAGGAGTCTTTCTCGAAACCTTTGGATGCCAGATGAACGAGAGCGATTCGGCGAGGCTTCTTGGTTTTCTCTCACACTCAGGTTACGAGAGGGTAGAGCGGGCGATATACGCCGACCTTATCATCCTTAACACCTGTAGCGTGCGCGACAAGGCAGAGCAGAAGGTCTACTCGGCCCTCGGCAGGTTCAAGACGCTTAAAGAAACAAACCCCGCCCTTATCATTGCCCTATCTGGCTGTGTGGCACAGCAGGAGGGAGCAAAGCTCCTTGAGCGCGTACCATACCTCGATCTCGTAATCGGAACAGCCAATATACACAAGATCTGCGAGCTTATCGACGAGGTCTCGGGACGGAATAAAAGGCTTGCGGCAACGTCATTAAATGGTATTATAGAACAGAGCGAATACTCAAGTTTTGCGCACACTCGAGGCTCTCTAAAGGCCCTTGTCAGCATCATGCGCGGCTGTAATAACTACTGCTCCTACTGCATCGTGCCTTATACAAGGGGTGAGGAGATCAGCAGAAGCTCCAAGGCCATACTCTCGGAGATTAAGGCCCTGAGTGAGACTGGAACGCGAGAGGTAATGCTTATAGGTCAGAACGTCAATTCCTATAAGGACAGGCGTGCTGGCATGAATTTTACAGAACTACTCCTTGAGATAGCGCGCATAGACGCCATTAAACGCATACGCTTTGTCACCTCGCACCCGAGGGACCTCTCGGCAGAGCTGATAGAGGCCTTCGGCACTGAGAAAAAACTCTGCCGACACCTTCATCTTCCCGTGCAGTCAGGCTCGGACCATATACTGCAGTTGATGAGACGAGGCTACAGGGCAGATGATTACCTTAAGAAGGCAGAAAAAATTCAGGCCCTATATGGCGACATGGCCCTGACGACGGATATTATCGTTGGTTTTCCCGGCGAGAGCGAGGCCGATTTTCAGGCTACCATGGACCTTGTACGTAAGGTGCGCTACGATAATATATTCTCTTTCAAGTATAGTCCGAGGCCCGGCACAAAGGCCGCAGGCTATGACGGGCAAGTGGCTGAAGAAGAAAAAAAAGCGAGGCTTGCCGCCCTGCAGAAGTTGCAAAGAGAGATAACAGCGTCTCACGGCATCGCCCTTGTAGGCACTACGGCAGAGGTTCTTGTAGAGGGGCCGAGTAAACTCAATGCCCATGAGTTCAGCGGGAGGACGGCCGGCAACAGGGTCGTTAATTTTCCGCCTCCTGCCGAGTGTTCGAAGACAGTAAAAGCCGGTGAACTCATAGATGTACTCATTGTAGAGGCCTATCAGAATTCACTTCGCGGTATCATAAAAAATGGAGAAGCCTATGCTCCTTGAGATGAAGGTCTTCGCAATCGCAATGGACCCCTTCACAAACGCGCCCATTGTCATACTAAAAGACGCAGACGAGATAAATACACTGCCCGTATGGATAGGTGTTCTTGAGGCCGGGGCCATAGCCTCTGAGATAGAAAAGGTCCGCTTTTCAAGGCCCATGTCCCATGACCTTATGGGAAATCTCCTTAAGACACTTGGGCTGAAGCTGGAAAAGGTCGAGATAGCCGATATCAGGAACAACGTCTATTACGCAAGTATCCATATCCTATCAAAGGACAATGTGGCCTATACACTTGACTCGCGCCCCAGTGATGCCATTGCCCTTGCACTCAGGATGGAAGCGCCAATATATGTCGATACCGTGGTCCTTGATAAATCCACGGACATGGACCTTGGCGCCGTGGCCGGAAAAGATGGCGGAAAAAAGACGGATACTAAAGATATACTCGATCTCCTTGAAGGATTATCTCCCGAGGATTTCGGTAAATACAAGATGTAAGAGGAGTTTTTCCCATGATTGATTTTCATTCCCATACGCTTCTGAGCGATGGGTATCTGCTACCCTCTGAGCTTGCGAGAAGGGCCGAGGTGGCGGGCTATAAGGCCCTGGCCATGACAGACCATGCCGATGATAGCAACATTGAGGACGTTCTCACCTCGCTTCTTCGTATCACAGAGCGACTCAACAAGAAGATGTCCCTTACCTTGCTCGCAGGTGTGGAGCTTACCCATATACCTCCATCGGATATCCCTTTTATGGTAAAGAGGGCGCGCGCCCTTGGGGCGCAGGTACTTATCGGCCATGGCGAGACCCTTGCCGAGCCCGTGGCGCGGGGTACTAACAGGGCCTACATAAAGGCTGGTGTTGATATTCTCGCTCACCCCGGGCTTGTTACCGATGGCGAGGCCCGTATGGCCGCTAAAAACAACGTACGTTTTGAGATTACTACCCGTAGCGGTCACAGCATTTCCAACGGTCATGTGGGGCGTAAAGCAAAGGAGTTTGGCGTTAAGCTAATACTCGATACAGATTCACACTCACCATCGGATATCATTAACGCCTCCTGGGCGGAAAAAGTAATTTTGGGGGCTGGACTTGATAAAAAAGATTATAAAAAAATTCAAAAGAACGCGGCAGACCTTCTTGATAAAGCCTTATCTTAACCTTCCTGTCTTTTTACTCCTCCTTATTTCCATCGCAGGATGCTCCGCAGTAAGTGTCCAACGCGGCGACAGAGAGGACACTACGCCCTGGACCTCGCTATTTTACAACAGCGCGAGGGCAGGGGCGAGCCCCGACACCCTTGATCCGCCATTTGAAAAGATATGGTCTAAAAAGATAAGGCCCTTTGAATTTTTCAAGATCTATCCAAAGGAACAGCTCTCTGTTCCCGTTACTCTGGGAGGGAACATTTATGTCGGGTCTACAAACAAGACCTTTTACTCCCTGGACATAAATACCGGCTCCCGGCAATGGGAATACCCGGCTGACGCCCCGATAGAAAGTACGGCCACGGCAAGCTCAAAGATCATCTGCTTCGGCACATCTACAGGAAAACTGCATTGCCTTGACAGGGCCTCGGGAGAGCCCCTCTGGACCTTCAATACAGGCTCGGAGATTATATCCTCTCCCCTGATTACTGATAACAGCATATATCTCTACTCTTCAAGCGATCGTATCTTTTCTCTTAATCCTGTATCCGGAAAAGAGGTATGGTCGTACAGGCGCACCGATTACGATATGGTAGTTCCGAGAAGCGAAAGCTCTCCTGCCTTAAGCCCTGACGGCGAAAAAGTATTTCAAGTATTCTCAGACGGAACACTAGTCTGCTTCAACGCCTTTACGGGAAAGATAATCTGGGAGAGGAAAATATATAAACCCGATATTGCCTCCGGCAAATTCAGAAAAACGCCTGCCATCATAGGCGACATTGTCTATGTCCCGGGAGACAATCTTAAGGTGCTTGCGCTTTTTGTTGATAACGGGAGGATAATAAAGACCTACAAAGCCATTAAGGCACGGCGTTTTGTACCAGTAGGAAGAACCAGCCTTGTCATGGCATCAGAGACAGAGGTAGTACTTATAAACAGTAAGACCGGAACGATAATATGGCGCAAAAGCACGCAGACCAGAGAAGGCAAAGGACTCATATCGGGGATATCAGTCTCCGGAGAAACAGTTCTTGTGCTTATGAATACAAAAAAGCGTCACTTTAACCTCGATTTTCTAACTACACGGGCAGGCCGCATCATGGCACTCCGTCTCGATGACGGGCGCTTAATATGGAATAAAAAGTTTTCCTCCACGCTCTCAGGAGGTGTATCAAGCTCAGGCGGCAGGTTCGCCCTCCTAACCAATGACGGCTACTTGCAGGTATGGGGAAAATAATGAGCGGCAGGCTGAACATAGCTTTTGTATGGCACATGCATCAACCCCTTTACAGGGACCCATTTACCAAGAGCTATGATATGCCCTGGGTCCTTCTCCACGCCACAAAAGATTATATCGATATGGTCGCCATACTCGATAAATTCCCCACCATACATCAGACCTTCAACGTCGTTCCATCCCTTATGGAACAGCTTCGCGACTACTCAACTCCAGCTGTCAAAGACCTTTACCGCGATATATCCAAGACGCCCGCAGAGGCCCTGAAAAGGGAGCAAAAGGTCTTCATGCTGAAAAACTTCTTCAGCGCCTCCCGTGAGAACATGATATGCCCTATCCCCGGTTA
>CAYYUX010000037.1:0-15990 GCA_964474975.1 uncultured Thermodesulfobacteriota bacterium | reverse complement strand
CGCCGATAATAGAGGCGGTAAAAAGGGTAAAAAGCACGCCCTGCCAGCCGATAAAGGCCCCTATCATGGCAAGAAATTTAATATCCCCGACCCCCATGCCATCCTTGCCCGTAACAAAGCGGTAAACAAGGGCTATGCTAATGAGGATACCGCCTCCGGCCACTATGCCTGCTACCGAGTTCACCACGCCCGGGGAAGGCATAAAAAAGGATGCGGCAAAACCGATTACTATGCCGGGGAAGGTAATGACATTCAGGATTATCTTGTATTTAAGGTCTATGAATGTGCTTACGATAAGGGCGCATAAAAATAAAAAAGGTATAAAAATCCTCACATCAGGGCCGTAGCGGTAGAAGAGCGCCACGGCGGCAAAACCCGTCAATGCCTCTACAAAGGGGTATTGAATGGATATGGGGGTCTTGCATTTGCCGCATCTGCCGCGAAGGAGCAGAAAACTGATAATGGGGATATTCGCGTAGAAGGGGATATGCTTCTTGCAGACAGGACACCTTGATGGCGGCGAGACGATGCTCAGCCCCTCGGGAAGGCGATATATACATACGTTTAGAAAACTGCCCACCACGGCGCCGAATATGAATGAGAGGACAATGACGGGGTATTGCTGGCTCAAGGAGACTCCCTTTTTTATCTTCTGGTCACAACAAACCCCTACGCGGGGATTCCCTGAATAGGACACAAACGGATTGTCTCACGGAGACACACCGCCGCAGACGGCGGTCCCTTCATGCAGTCCCACTCTCAGAACGCGTCAGGGAGGTAGTTTTTTCTTATCTTTTCCACAACGGCAACAATGTTGGTGGCCTGTTTTATGGCGTCCCTTGAGTCCTTCTCGGAGATAACCTCGGCGGGAATGCCTCCGGGCAGGGCATCGGGAAAACGAGAGGTCTTGTAGTAAATATCCAGGGACGTAGTACTGCCGAGAAAGGCCTTGAAGGACTCGTCATAGGTCATGGCCCTGTCAAGAAGGTCGGCAACGGAACGTGTCACAATAGCGTCCTCTCTGTGTAGGAAGAGAAAACCGCGAAGAGCCTTTGCCGCCGACTGCTGTGCCCAGAAACAGGCCGGGGCAAAAAAACCGCCCTGCTGATTCCACTCCGAAACCTTAAGATCGTACTCGGCCTGCCGCAACCATCTCGTAACTTCTTTTAAAAGAATCTCCATTTCTCCCCCATAGTATTCATAACTTCAAGGTAAACCCGTCCCTCTCTCATGTCCTGTATGCAGAATTTATCTTTACATAATCATAAGAAAGGTCCGTTGTCCAGAATACAGCCTTACCGCTTCCCATGTTGAGGTTAACCCTCAGGGCGACGTTTTTTTTCTTCATGGCACGCGCCGCCTGCTTCTCGGCCCCTGCGTCAAGCCCGCCCGTGGCCGCGGCCACGCCGTTAAAGTATATGTCCATACGGGCCTCGTCCATCTTTATGCCTGCCCTGCCAAGGGCCGCCGCCACGCGCCCCCAGTTGGGGTCGGCGCCGAAAAAGGCCGTCTTGACAAGGTATGATGTGGCTATAGTGCGAGCGGCGCGACGCGCATCGACATCTGTAGAGGCCCCTTCTATTAAAATTTCTATAAAACGAGTCGCCCCTTCACCATCCTTAACTATCATCATGGCCAGACGCTTCGTTGCTTCGTTAAGTAACGAAGCAAACCCTTCGTACCCCTCTGTCCCCCTCTTGATAACCACCCCGCTCCGGCCATTGGCGAAGATAAGGACTGTGTCATTTGTAGAGGTATCATTGTCCACGGCAATACTGTTAAAAGAGTCCCTGCAGGCGGCCTTCAAGGCCGATTTAAGAGGGGCCTTTGATATACCAGCGTCTGTCATTAAAAAGGCGAGCATCGTGGCCATATTCGGGTTTATCATGCCCGCGCCCTTGGCAATGCCAAGGAGGGAAATAACTTTTCCATTTATTTTTTTCTTTACGATAACGGTCTTTGTAAAGGCGTCTGTCGTAAGAATGGCCTTTGAGGCATCGCAAAACCCCCCGCAAGAGAGCCCATCTGCAAGCACCGGCACCGCCGCCCTTATCTTATCCATGGGTAACGGCACTCCAATAACGCCCGTAGAGGCCACAAGCATCTCACCTTCCTCAAGGCCGAGGGCAGACTCTGCCAACTCCGCCGTCTCATGAGCGTCCGCGAGCCCCGCATCGCCAGTACAGGCATTGGCGTTACCGCTGTTTATGATAATTCCACGCGTTTTAGCGTCAACGCCTTTTGTCCTCTCCATATCAAGGAGGACGGGAGCCGCCTTAACTGCGTTGGTCGTAAAGAGCCCCGCAACCGTAAGAGGGGAATCGCTGAGAATCATGGCCATGTCATGGGCGCCGCGCCTTTTTAACCCAGCTGAGACAGCAGAGGCCCGAAACCCCGGCACACGAAGTGAACACCTGCGCTTAACAGCCTTTACCTTCGAGACCTTCTTTGAAACCATAAAAAAAATTACCTCTCGTATTTATATAACCCCTTGAAACAGAGGCCGACTTTAAAGGAAATTTTTTGAGGAGCGATCGAGGGGAGAAACCTAACGAATGAGAAAATGCGTAAAACCCCTGCAACGCCTTCCCACAATAAAGAACTCGACTTACAAGCGGCACTCGGCTTTACGCCGGGTCATATAACCTCGCAACCGCCGATCCGACATGACATTAAGAGGGTTTAGGCGGCGCCACAGCATTTTTTATACTTTTTTCCGCTTCCGCATGAGCAGGGGTCATTGCGGCCTATTTTTTCGCCTTCCCTTACAACAGGCACAGCCTTAGCCGTTTCAGGCGCAACGTCGCCGTCCGGCTCCTCAACTTCACCGCGGCCCTCTACCACAGGAGCGGCTGGCGGAGGCGGAGGAGGCGCAACGCCTTCCTCTCCCTCTTCTATATTTATCTGAACCATGCAGAGCCTCCCGACTATCTCGGCCTTGAAGGTATATATCATCGTCACAAAAAGGTCATAGCCCTCCTTCTTGTATTCCTGAAGAGGGTCTTTCTGCCCGTAACCGCGTAGCCCGATGCCGCCCTTAAGATGATCCATTGAGAGGAGATGGTCCTTCCAGAGATTATCCAGAGTATTGAGGGTTATGATACGCTCAAACTCGGAAAAATTCTCCTCTCCGGCTATCTCGACCTTCTCCTCATATAAAGACCATATTTTTTTCATCATAAGGCCGGCAAGATCCTCGCGGTTATCAACGGCCCTTGCCGCCTCGGCTTCGATTTCACAGCCGAACTGGCCGAGCATGCCCTCGTTAAGGGCCTTGATATCCCACTCGTCGGGACGCGCCTTTTCTTCTATATGGGTATTGACAACGGCCTCTGTCATCTCGGCGGCAAACTCCTTCACCATCTCGCGAAGCCCGGCCTTGGCCAATATCTGCCGCCTGTACCCGTAGACCACCTCTCGTTGCTGATTCATCACATCGTCATACTCAAGCAGATGCTTTCTTATGTCAAAGTTATGGGCCTCAACCTTTTTCTGAGCGCTCTCTATGGCCCTCGATACAAGGCCATGCTCAATGGGAACGCCTTCTTCAAGACCGATTTTCCCCATTATGGAGGCAATACGGTCGCTCCCGAAGATACGTAGCAAATCATCCTCGAAGGAGAGATAAAACCGTGATGAGCCGGGGTCTCCCTGACGGCCGGCACGGCCACGGAGCTGATTGTCTATGCGCCTTGACTCGTGACGCTCCGTGCCGAGTATATGGAGACCGCCAAGGGCAAGGACTTTTTCCTTCTCCACGGCGCACTGGGCGCTGGCCTTCTCATAGGCCTCTTTATACGCAGGCGTGGTATCGTCCTTTCCGGCAACGGACATGGCAATATGCTCGGGGTTTCCGCCAAGCACTATATCGGTGCCGCGCCCGGCCATGTTGGTGGAAAGCGTCACTGCGCCGAGCCTGCCCGCCTGAGATATAATCTCGGCCTCGCGCTCATGGTGCTTGGCATTAAGCACGTCGTGGCGTATGCCCTGATCCTTCAGCATGCCCGACAACCTCTCGGAATCGTCAATAGAGATGGTGCCTACAAGCACAGGCCTGCCCGTCTCGATAAAACCCCTTATCTCCTCGATGACGGCGTTAAATTTTTCGTGCTTTGTCTTATAGACAAGGTCCCTGTGGTCCTTGCGTATCATAGGCTTATTAGTTGGAACTACTACTACCTCAAGGTTGTATATGGAATTAAACTCCGCGGCCTCTGTATCGGCTGTACCGGTCATGCCCGCGAGTTTGTCATACATCCTGAAGTAATTCTGGAAGGTAACGGTGGCAAGGGTTTGATTCTCGCTCTCTATCTTTACGCCCTCCTTGGCCTCGACTGCCTGATGGAGGCCGTCGCTCCAGCGCCGCCCCTCCATGAGCCTTCCCGTAAACTCGTCAACTATTATTACGGAGCCGTCCTTTACTACATAATCAACATCCCTCTGAAAAAGCACATGGGCCTTGAGGGCCTGATTAACGTGATGGAGCGTTCCGATGTTTTCCACGTCATAGAGGTTTTTTATCCCAAGGATAGACTCCACCTTCTCAACACCGCTATCGGTCAAGAGGACCTGTCTGGCCTTCTCGTCAACGGTAAAGTGATCCTCTTTTTTAAGCTCCGGGATAACCCTGTCAATGGAGTAATACTTATCCGTGGAGTCCTCTGTTGCGCCGGATATAATTAGCGGTGTGCGCGCCTCGTCTATGAGTATAGAGTCCACCTCATCGACTATGGCATAATGCAACTCGCGCTGAACATACTCCTCAACGGAAAACTTCATATTGTCGCGAAGATAATCAAAACCAAATTCATTGTTGGTTCCATAGGTAATATCGGCGCCATAGGCCTCTCGACGTCCGACACTGCGCAGGTGATAGTGTCCCTCAGACTCGTCAGTAAATGAAGGGTCATAGATAAAACTCACCTCATGCTGGATGACGCCAACTGAGAGGCCGAGCCTGTGGTACAGGGGGCCCATCCAAACGGCGTCCCTCCTTGAG
The DNA here is from genome assembly GCA_964474975.1 of uncultured Thermodesulfobacteriota bacterium. Lineage (GTDB taxonomy): Bacteria > Desulfobacterota > GWC2-55-46 > GWC2-55-46 > JADFVP01 > JAJRZX01. The sequence continues at coordinate 10,991 of CAYYUX010000037.1, read as the reverse complement.
AGATAATCATTGACCGTAACAAGGTGCGCGCCTTGGCCGGTCAGGGCGTTGAGGTAGAGGGCAAGGGTGGCGGCGAGGGTCTTGCCCTCACCTGTCTTCATTTCAGCTATCTTTCCATTATGGAGGACCATGCCGCCGATTATCTGAGAATCGAAATGACGCATCTTCAGCACCCGGAAAGACGCCTCCCGTACGGCCGCGAAGGCCTCGGGCAGGAGTTCGTCCACCGTAACCTTCTCAGACTTGAGGCGCTCCCTGAACCCCTCGGTAATGGCTATGAAGCCGTCGTCGGGGACTGCCTTCATGGCATCCTCAAAGGAATTAACCTTCTCCACAACGGGATTCATGCGCTTTATATCGCGTTCGTTCTTACTGCCGAAAACTTTTTTTAGTATTCCGTTAAGCATTTCACTCCCTGTGCATTAAATCAGCTTTTTTTTTAATTTTTTAATCTTAACACGCCTAAGGGCATGATTCCATACCAAATAAACGGGAACAAGTCATATTTACATAAAAGATTTTAGGGGGTAATTGGGATTTCATCCTGCCAAGTACCACGCGGCCACGGAAGTGGATCCGGCGATGGTATTAAGGGCATCGCCGGGCCGCGGGCTTTAAATCAGAGGCCAGTCAGTTAAGGATATATTTTGCGGGATTAACGAAGACGCCGTTAACGGCGACGGCGTAGTGCAGATGCGAACCCGTGGAGCGGCCCGTGTTGCCGAGGGCCCCTATCTTTTGTCCTCTCTTTACCCTCTGACCGGTCTTGACAAAGGTCCGGGAAAGATGACCGTAAACCGTCCTTATGCCATAACCGTGGCGTATACTGATGAACCTTCCTAGGTTGGCGTCACGCCCCACCCTTATGACTCTGCCGTTGGCCGTTGCCACAACAGGGGTGCCGATACGGTTTGCTATATCAATGCCCATGTGTGCGTGCTTAAGACCCGTAAATGGAGATATCCTCGTTCCAAAGATAGATGTAACCCACCCTTTTACAGGCCGAATGGATGGAGTTGAGGCAAGGAGGCTGGACTTTTTCATAAGACCTTCGCGGAGATCCGCGAAGCTCAACTCCTGAGAATCGGCCTTTATCTCAAGCCCCGTGAGGTCCGAGCGTATCTGCCCCACAAGCTCCTCGACCTTTGCCCCCGGTGTAAGGAGATAATCTGCGTTATCGGCGGAAGAGCCTCCGCCTATGCCCTTGACGCCCGTGCTTGCGGCGAATTTGTTCTCCGGCTCGATATGGGCGATGATGCGAAGCTTTTTATCGAAGATCTCCAGGCGGGACATCTCGGCCTCAAGGTCGCGTACCCTTGAGGAGAAGCCCTGAAGGGCTATCTTCTGATCGGCATTCTCCCTCTTCAGCCTGTAAAGCTCCATGGAATCACCGCGGAGCTTGACGTAATCATAGGCCATAAAGGATATGACAAGGCATAGCGCTATTGAGACCGCGCCAAGGACCTTGGCGGCCCTCATGTTTATCTTCAAACGCCTCGGAGCAGAGCCCTCGTTAGTTAGAAAAAAGACGGTAAGATACCTTCCTGCCTTTCTGCGTGAGACAACCGCGTCCGGGACACCCCTGCCTGCTCTCCTGAACCATGAGAATAGCTTCAAGTCCGCATTCCTGCATCGACGTTGTGTGTATGGGAAAATAGTTTGTTTACTGTAAAAATTAGCATAATCACCAACTCAAGTCAATAGCCTGCAGAAACTGTCATTATCAGATAACTGCATGCCGAAAAACCGTGATACATGTCACAGGAAGGCAAGGGCCTCACTGATGCATATATAGGAATATCCTCTTCTTTTCTATCCTTATATAACCCTCTCCGCTCATTTTCTTAAGGGCCCTGCTGACGACCTCTCTTGAAGAGCCTATCATGGCGGCAAGCTCCTCGTGCGTGGGCCGCTCTATCTCCACTATCTGCGCATCGGCCGGAGGTTTTGCCATACCTATGAGGGTATGGGCAATCCTGCCGCATACATCAAGAAGGGCAAGGCCGCCTATCTTCCTCGTCGCCGCCCTCAGCCTCCCCGTAAGGTAGGAAAACATCGTGGCGTATACCCTGTGATGGACACTCAGGTATTTAAGAAAGGCCTCTTTTTGCACTACAAGACAGCAGAGCTCTTTTACGGTCTCAACATTGGCGGACCTCGGTTTCTCGTCCATGATGGCCATCTCTCCGAACATATCCCCGCCCTTCAGGATGGCAAGCACTATTTCACGACCCTGTTCGCTGTAAAGCGTCACCTTTGCCCTGCCGGAGATAATAAAATAAACGGCCTCTCCGTAATCTCCCTCGCATATAACCTGACTCCCCCTTGGCCATGACTTTATATCGCCAACTGCGAGCAAATCATTGATATAAAAATCATCAAGACCTGCAAAAAGAGGGTTTATGGAGAGCGACTTCTGAATAACCAACAAGTCTTCTTCTATGTTTTTCATCATGAACCGCTTGCCTCTAACTCGTTTATCAATATACTTGGTGCGCCGATAGACCCCAGAAACCTCATATCTGTTGCAGATGCAATAACCTTGCCGAAAAGGCCGAGGAGGTTTCCGGCTATTGCGAGCCCCCTTACGGGGTAACTCAGTTTGCCGCCCTCTATCCATACGCCCGAGGCCCCCAGCGAAAAATCTCCAGTAACAGGATTAATGGTGTGAACCCCGAGAAGCTCTGTTATGAAGAGCCCGCGGCCAGCCTCGCTGAAGAGATCCTCAATGCTCCCAGCGCCTGCCGGTACCTCCATGTAAAAATTGGTAAGACCTACGCCCGGTGCATCGGTATATCCGGAACGCGAGGCATTGCCCGTAGATGCAGACTTCATCTTGTCTGCCCAGTATGAATCAAAGAGGTATCCCTGCAAAACGCCCTCAGCTACAAGGACAGTATTCTGCGCGGGCAGGCCCTCGGCGTCAGAGCCTGAGGTAGACCAGCCTCCCCTCATGGTGCCGTCGTCCCGGATATTGACCATGGGGGAAAATATCTTTTTACCCACCTTGCCTCTCAGCATGGATTTCCCCTTCGCAAGGTTATCTCCGAGGAAAGAGCCGGAAAGGACCTCAAGAAGTTCGCATACAACGGTGTTTTCCAGAACCGCCGGGAGCCTTTCCGAGGCAATGGAGCGCGCCCCGAGCATCCTCACGGCCCGAATCGAGGCGTTCCTGCCAGTCTCATAAGGCTCGACTTTTGCCCCCAAATGGTCAAGGGCCATATCCCAGCCCATCTGCGCCTCACCTGCCCGCTCGGCAATGGACGTCACGTGAGTCGTGTAGAAGGTCGAGCTATGACTCGCGTCCACGCCTTTTGAGTTAAGGACCCTTGTCCGAAGGCGATGGGACTCGTAAGCGGCCTTTCTTACCCTTACTACCTCATCGGAAAAATCCATGGCCCCCTTTTCTACAAGGATCGCCCCTTCTATGGCCGCCTCTGATTGCCCCGGCGCGTAAGAATCGTCATATAGGGCAGAAAGCTCGATAGCGGCGGCGATACTGCCGCCCTCGGGCACGCTCAGGAATTCATCTCTATCAGTGTCATGGCTTGCCGCAAGGGCGTTCTTAACAGCGGCCTCGAGGGACGCCTTCTCGAAATCACTTGAAAAGGCAAAGCCCGGCCTGCCGTCACGTATTACCCTCACCCCTACTCCATGACCCCTGTGAACCTTTAATGAGTCAACAACCCCGCCTTTTGATTCGGCGCCCACGCCGTCCTCATCGACAAAAAAGAGTTCATACTCATCGGCGCGGCCTGTAAGGAGTCCGATCAGTGAATGAGCGGGTGCGGCAAACATTTCATCATCTAAGCGCTTTTCTTTCATATACCACCTTTTTTTACGAGGACCTCCGGGGCAAGCGGGCCTCAGCTCAGCGAGAGCTGAACCGCTGTCTCGTCACATCCGGGAAATTTACGGCATAGCCTGCAGTCGCCCCATATTTTTTGAGGCAACAGCGCTTTATCAACAACCTTAAAACCCATCTTTACAAAAAAATTCACTGCATAAGTCAGGGCAAAGACCCTCTTCAACCCGAGCGCGAGGGCCTCATCGAGGGCGGCCTTGACAAGAGCGGAGCCCGCGCCAAGCCTTCTAAAGGGCTCTGCCACGGCAAGAGAGCGGACCTCGGCCAGATCCTCTCCCCAGATATGCAGTGAGACCATGCCAATAATCTCGCCATTGCTCTCGGCGATAAAAAAGTCCCTTAACCGCGAGTAAATCTCCTCAATAGGCCTCGCAAGCATCTCACCGCCACGGGCAAACTCATTAACAAGGGCAAAGATGGTCTTAACATCACCTACACCGGCCTTTCTCACCGCTATCCCGGAAGTGCCTTCTGCCTGCCTGTCCTTTTCCAATACTTTTTCCATCAGAGCAGATTCCCCCGGGCCATGTCCATAAGCTCCCGTGCGTGTCCCCTTGTAGTATCGGTGACATTTTCTCCGCCGAGCATCCAGGCAATCTGCTCAAGGGACTCTTCGTTATGCAATTCGCGTACTGTGGTAACGGTACGGCCGGCCTCTGCAGTTCCCTCTCCAGTAATAGCAATGGTCTCCTTTTGTACCACGAAATGATTGTCAGCGGAGGCCGCTATCTGAGGCAGATGCGTTATACACAAGACCTGATGGGTCTCTGAGAGGGCCTTTAGCTTCGCGCCGACTACATGGGCCATTGCGCCGCCGATGCCCGTATCAATCTCGTCGAATATAAGCGTCGGCACCCTTCCGGCAGAACTTATGGTCTTTATGGCGAGCATTATCCTTGAAAGCTCACCGCCTGAGGCTACCTTTGCGAGGGGTTTCACCTCTTCGCCGGGGTTGGCGGATATATAAAAAACGGCCCTCTCAACACCTCTTGCCGAGAGCCTCGGCGCCTCGGGCAGGGAGCCTGCGTGGTCCGTCCTCATAATCACCTCAAAAACGGCTCCGCCCATGCCAAGGCTCGTAAGCTCCGCCTCCATCCTTGCCTTAAGATCCTCTGCGGCCCTGCCCCTCTTTTCCGTAAGACTCCGGGCAACCTCGCGCGCCGCCGTCTCCCTTGAAGCAAGCTCCTCCTCAAGGACGGCCAGCCTCTCGTCAAGGTCGAAGATGCCTGCGAGTTCATCGTCAATCTTTTTCTTTAACGCCGCCATGCCATCAAGGGTGCAATCGTATTTTTTCTTCAACTCCTCTATACGAAAAAGCCGCTCGTCAATCTCCTCAAGGCGCGCGGCGTCAAACTCGACGATATCGGCGCGGTCACGCAGTACGGCGCCTGCGTCCTCAAGCTGATAGAGGCTCGACTCAATGGGAGCGATAAGACCGGCTATCGCCTCGTCAAAGGGGGCTACTTCCTTTAAGCCTCTTAAAACCGAGCCGAGGCGCTCCGTAACGGCGCCCGAATCCGAGTATATGACCCTCTCGGCTTCCACAGCCGCATGCTTTATCTTTTCGGCGTTTACGAGGCGTGCCCTTAAGGTTTTCAGATCTTCATCCTCTCCGGGGGTAAGGGCCGCTTCTTCTATCTCCTGCGACTGATAGGCGAGAAGGTCGCGGCGCGCAGAGCTTCCATCGGCCCCCCGCAGGAGTGAATCACGCTCTCTCAAGGTAGAGAGATAATTTTCATAGGCTAGGCGCATCTCGGCCCTCAAGGGCATAAGCCCGCCAAAGGCGTCAAGAATATCAAGGTGCTCATCGGTTCTCGTAAGGCTCTGATGCCCGCTCTGACCGTATATGTCGATAAGGTTGCGGGTAATCTCCGTAAGGGTAGCAAGGGTGGCGAGGCTCCCGTTGATATATATCCTGTTCCTTCCGGCCCGGGCAACTATGCGTTTTACTATGAGGTCTTCGGCAGGCTCGATTCCCGCCTCGGTTAAAAGATTATCAAGACCCTTTACGGCGGAGACATCAAAGAGGGCCTCTACCTCTGCCTCGGCGCAACCCGTGCGCACCACATCGCCTGTCGCCCTCTCGCCAAGGACAAGGGCGATGGCGTCGATGACAATGCTCTTGCCCGCGCCTGTCTCACCAGTAAAAACATTAAAAGCCCTGCCAAAATCAATGACGAGATTTTCTATAATAGCGAAATTTTTAATCCTGAGTTCTACAAGCATATTGAGGAGGATTCAACCCTTTTTTACCCTTGCGTCCCACATAAGTCTCTGTCTAAGTATATCAAAATAACTTTTACCTTCATATTTAATTAAGTATACGCTCCTCTCGGAACGCTTGACAGTAATAACATCGCCGCACTCCAGAGGGGTATCGTCCTCACCGTCAAGGACAAGGGCTATCCTATCCTGCCCCGTACATACGGTTATATCCACTATCATCCAGTCCGGTATGACAACGGGACGATTCATGAGGTTGAATGGGCATATAGGCGCTACCGTTATGGAGTGTATCGTGGGGTAAAGTATGGGGCCCGAGGCGGATAGGGCATAAGCCGTAGAGCCCGTAGGCGTAGCCACGATAAGGCCGTCGGCCCTGTACGTGTTGACATACTCTCTGTTAATACTCACCTCCAGCCTTATAAGACGGACGGAAAGCCCCTTGACAACGGCCTCGTTAAGGACATTGTAAGTAGATATAAGATTACCTTGGCGTTTATGCTCCACGGAGAGCATCATGCGCTGCTCAATGGAAAAATCTCCACGGAGGACCTTTTTTACCATGGCACGGGCCTCTTTTACCGTAACGGAGGTAAGAAAACCGAGGCCGCCGAGGTTTATGCCAAGCACGGGGATGTCCCTGCCCGCCACAAGCCTTGCCGCCCGGAGCATGGTGCCGTCGCCGCCGAGGACTATAAGGACATCTATTGTCTTAAAAAGCCCCTCGGGAGCGCCGCCTTCCGCTACAATAGAGGGAGAAATAAGCTGGTCAAGGCCATCTGTAACGTAAAGCTCGCCTCCGAACTGCTTTATCCATACCGCGAGCTCGGAGCCGAAGCTCAGGGCCCCGGGGTTGGACTCATTGACTATCATCCCTATTTTTTTCACCGGAAACTCCTCTTGGACATGACCCGCTTAAAAAAGGAGAAAAGAGCGTGGAAAAGAGAACGGAAAGGCTATGAATTCGGCTCTATGATAACCTTAATGGACTCATCGGCCTTGTCCACAAGGGCAAAACCCATTGCGGCAGAACCAATGGCGAGCCTGTGCGTAATCATTTCACTTACATCAACGGCCTTGCCCGCGATAAGGTCGATGGCCGTCAACGTATCCGTCGGCGGAGAGGCGTATGTGTTTATCATGGTGATGTTGTCACGCCACAGCTCAAAGAGGGGCATGGGAAAGGTCTCTCCCGGCATGCCCGGCGCAAAGAAAAGAAGCGTACCCGCCCTCTCAACTGAACCTAATGCCTGCCTTACCGCCGCGGGACTCCCCGCGCATATTGCGACAATATCGGCGCCGCGGCCAAGGGCCTCACGCACCATGGCCGGAACGTCAAGAGAGGCGTTAAAGACAAAATCCGCCCCCGCTGACTCGGCCATCTTCAGCCTCGTGTCATTTATATCCGTTGCCGCTACAACAGAGGCCCCAAGGGCCTTTGCGAGCTTGATATGGAGAAGCCCCGAGATACCGCTCCCCAATACAAGGAGACTTTTACCCGCCGTCATACCGGCCTTGCGAAGCCCGCGCACCACGCACCCGAGGGGCTCGGCAAAGGTAGCGTCCTCGAAGCTCATATCAGGGGGCAGGAGAAAAGTCCCCCTGTCCACGTTAATGGCAGGCACACGGATATACTGGGCAAAACCGCCGGGGTCGAAATTAGTCGTGCGGAGTGTATCGCAGACCGAGAACTCTCCGCGAAGGCAATACCTGCACGTATTGCACGGCACATGATGGGCGACAGTCACCCTGTCTCCAACAGCGAATTTATCTACGCCAGCGCCAAGTTCCTTCACCACACCGGCCACCTCATGACCAAGCACGATGGGTGCCTTTTTTATCCTGTACCACTCCATGACGTCACTGCCGCAGATGCCGCTTGCCATGACCTTTACGAGCATCTCGCCTGGGCCTATAGCAGGTGTAGGCATCTCCTCGACGCGCACGTCGCTGTTGTTATAATAAACTGCCGCTTTCAATGTTTTTCCTCTCAGGCGCTTACCGTTGCCGTCTCGCCGGCAAGGGTATTAAAGAGTTCAAATGCCCTGGCGGGCGCCATGTTGTTATGCACCACCTCGCGCACGGCCTGTATCATGGCCACGGGATGGGTGGACTGGAAAATATTCCGGCCCATATCAACGCCGACGGCGCCGTCATTCACGGCCCTGTATGCAATATCGAGGGCCTCCTCCTCGGCGACTTTCTTGCCGCCCGCTATTACTATTGGCACGGGACAGTTTTTGACGACCTTTTGAAAATCCTCGCAGTAATAAGTCTTTACGATATTGGCGCCGAGCTCGGCGGCTATCCTGCTGGCAAGGCCGAGGTAACGTGCGTCCCTTGCCATCTCTTTACCGACGGCTGTGACGGCGATTACGGGGATGCCTCTGGCCCCTGCCTCATCCACAAGGTCGGCAAGGCCGAGTAAGGTCTGTTTCTCAAGCTCGGAGCCCACGAAGATGGATAGGGCAACGCCCGCGACGTTGAGCCTTACGGCGTCTTCAATGGATACGGTACGGCCCTCGTCGGCAAGGTTACCGAGTATGCTCGTGCCGCCTGATACGCGAAGCACGATGGGAGTGTCCGTCTCTGGGCATACGCAACTGCGCAGGACTCCCCTTGTAAGCATAAGGGTATCGGCATGGGGCATAAGTGGCGCGGCAGTTTTGCCGGGCTCTTCAAGCCCTGTCGTGGGGCCGAGAAAATATCCGTGGTCAATTGCGAGCATGACGGTTCTGCCCGTATCGGGCCTTATAATCCTTGAGAGACGGTTTTTCATACCCCAATCCATAATATACTCCTCCTTGAATATTTGTAATTATCCGTAATTGTTTTTTTATAGATATCCCCGGACAAAGACCCGAGTTATGGTCACCCCTTAAAAAACACTGATATTTATAGCGTAAGGGGACGCATTTATTACCAAATAGGATATCAACACCGCGCCTCTGCGTCAAGACCCTCTGGTCCCTGCCTGCCTTGCGCCAGGGAAAACCCGCTACCCTCAGGCATCTTTATCGGCGAAGAATTTTTCTTTACACTCAGGGCCGCAAAAATATACCACCCCTCGCCGTGACCTTACCTTCAGGGCATCGCTCAGAGGGACGTAGCTCTTGCATACGGGGTCCTGCACCATCTCCTCCTCATCTCTAACGGGCCTTCTCGGCGGCGTTGGCGCGCCCTGCCCCTTACCCCGCCGGGGGCCGCCTTTGGAGCGAAAGCGGCCCTTCAGCATCATATAAAGGAGATAACCTGCGAGTATGTAAAAGAGAAACTTCATATATTATCCAAGACCAGCCTCTTAACCGCCATCCGTTGCCTTGGGCCGCAGTTTAAGAGCCCCTTTATGGAGACGAGAAAAATGGGATGAATGAACTCCGACGCCATATCCCCCAGGGGAACCATAACAAAGGCCCTCTCATGCAGACGCGGGTGAGGCACCCTAAGGCGCGGCTCGTCTATAATACGCCTTCCAAAAAACAGTATATCAAGGTCAATGACCCTTGGGCCCCATCTTCTGCCGCGCTCCCTGCCAAGGTCTCTTTCAAGCCCTTTTAGGAGCATTAAAAGCGCCATGGGGCCTATCTTGGAACGAACCTCTAAAACGGCGTTCACAAAGGCCCTCTGTCCCGGGAGCCCCCAGGGGGCAGTCTCGTAAAAAGGACTCGACTGTATTAACTTCAGCTCCGGGGCATCATCAAGGGCCTCCATGGCACGGAGGCAGTTCCCGCGGCGTCGGCCAATGTTGGAGCCGATGCCTATGAAGACCCGTTCTCTACTATTCATTTCCTGCAGGCCGAGGCGCCTTAAAACTCAAGACCAAGCCCCGAGAGCCTCGACCTCAGCTCTCCTATAACGCGCTCTTCATCTGCTAAATCACGGGCCGCAAAGGTTGCCGAAAAACGCAGATAGGCCCCGGCATTGTCCCATGGCACAGTGGATATGCGGGCCTTTTTAATAAGATACTCAGAAGCTTCCTCGGCGTTATTAAAACTCGTGCCCTCTCCCGCGCGCTTCGGCGCCTTTACATAGAGATAAAATGTCCCGCCGGGCATTTCGGCGGTAAAGCCGCAGGCCCTTAAGGCCTCGACCATATTAGAGAGTCTGCGCTTGTATTTAGCGGCTATCTCCTCGGTTATTTCGGGGTTTGCAAGGGCCTCGATGGCGGCCTTCTGTATGGCCTTGAACTGACCGGAGTCATAGTTATCCTTCACATGGGCAAAGGCGCCTATGACCTTGCTGTTGCCCGCCAAAAAGGCGATTCTCCATCCCGTCATATTGTAGGCCTTGGAGAGAGAATGGATCTCCACGCCCACATCCATGGCCCCTGGAGTTGACAAAAAACTTAGCGGAGCGCCCCTGTGGCTGAGGGCCGCGTATGCCGCGTCATGGACTACGATGATGCTGTTGGCGCGGGCAAAAGATACGACCTCACTAAAAAATTCAGAAGTGGCAGAGGCACCCGTGGGGTTATTGGGATAATTAAGATAGAGGAGCTTTGCCCGCTTGAGGTCATCAGCGCTAATGGCCTCGAGGTCAGGCAGAAAGCCATTGGATTCAAGTAGGGGCAGTTCTATGACGTCGCCGCCGTGCCACCCCGTATGCGTCGCCATGACGGGGTAGCCCGGCGTGGTCATGAGCATGGCATCGCCCTCGTTTATAAAGGCGTCGGGGAGCATGGCAAGGGCGCACTTCGAGCCGATGGAATGTATAATTTCTTTTTCAGGGTCAAGGCCCTTTACACCGAATACGCGATCAAGGTACGCGACAGCCGCTGTCTTGAACTCGGCTATGCCGTTATCTGCGTAACCCCTGTTCTCAGGCTTTTCGCACTCCCTTTTCAGCGCTTCAACGACAACGGGAAAGGCCATTGCGTCGGGCTCGCCTACGCCGAAGTCCAGTA
>CAYYUX010000036.1:0-16664 GCA_964474975.1 uncultured Thermodesulfobacteriota bacterium | reverse complement strand
AGCGGCCCATGATGCCGGCGCCCGTTGACAGGCCGGCAGAGCACTACGACAAGCAAAAGGGCGCCACCATAAAGCGCGACAAGTGGGGGGTAATGGACCCCACGCCACAGGTTATACCCCTTAATTATCTTCCAAAAGACAAGTACAGCTTCGTGGACTGGGCCCGGGCCATAAGAGAAGGGATCATAGACCCGAAGGATTCCATCATGGGCAAGGCGCCTTCGGCTCCGCCGTCCTACAATGAAGATATTCTCATCAAGGCCAAGCTCAAATTCATGCCCGATGTCATCTTTCCCCATTCAGCGCACAATGCCTGGTTTAAATGCGCTCCCTGCCACCCTAAAATATTCAAGAAAAAGGCGGGCGCGAGCGGTATCTCCATGCTCGGTATCTGGAAGGGGCAATTCTGCGGCAGGTGCCACGATAAAGTTGCCTTTCCCATACGAAATTGTTTCAAGTGTCATTCCGTAAAGAATCTGGAGAAAAGAAGGCATGGCAGGAGTGAGAGCATGGCGGAGTATAGAAAGTCACACCCGGTCTTTACAAAACGCCATTCCGGTGGTAAAAGAAGAAGTCTATGGCGTTCTCTATGGCCACTATAAATATAAGGAATAGTGCTTATTATGAACATATCGGAGACATTTCCCAAAGAGGAGCTTATCTCCATTATTGAACTCATTGACGATCTGAGTAAATGTGAGACCCATGACGGGGCCGAGACCTTGCTGACAAGGACCAAAGAGTTGTTTCTGGCGGATTGCGCTGTCTGCGGCATGGGCAGGATAGACGAAAAGGGGGCTATCACATTAAGCAATATCATTGACTCAGGCTATCCTGTGGAGTGGCTCAATCTCTACTTCAAGGAGGGGCTATACCTCTTTGATCCAGTGCTTCAACACCACATGCGGTTTTCAGAGCCCGAGTTATGGTCTAATATCAGGAAAGGTCCCACTGATGATAAGGGACGCGCCGTGACAGAGTGGGCCGATGGATTTGGCCTCAGGTACGGCATTTCCTCAAGCGTATATATCCCCGGGACAGGGATGTTCAGCCTCTTTTGTTTTGCCTCGAAAGAAGATATCTTCACGGAACGGCACAAATCCCTCCTCGGTGCCCTTACCCTTCACCTTAATATGGCCATTACAGAGAGTTCTGAGAGGAGCCTTTTTGAGAATGGTGAATCAGGTTCAATAAATAACATTATTCAGTAGAGATACATCTCGAAAGGAGCGCCTTATGGGTTATAGAGATTTTTCCAGACAGGAACTTACCCTTATCCTTGAGATTATTCACGCAACCCTTGCCTGCAGGAATGACTCTGACCTTACAAAGCTTGTGGCGAGAGTAAAAGAGCTTGTCTCAGCCGATCACGGCGTCTGCGGCATAGGTGTCATCAAGTCAGGGAGGCTATCGAGCGTCAAGAAGATATTCAACCTCGATTATCCCGAGCAGTGGATGCAACTCTACGCATCAAAGGAACTTTACAAGGTAGACCCCATTGTGCATCATCACATGATATCCGAAAAGAGTTACCTCTGGAATGAGGCCACGGAAAAATTAACGGAGAAGGAGGACATATCCTTCATGTGTCTTGCCCGGGACTTTGGGCTGAGGCATGGTGTTGCCGCAGGTTTCAAGGGCGGCAGTACGGGCCTTACGAGCCTATTTTCCTTCTCCGGGGCAGGCGACCGCTTCAGAAGTCATCACAAGGAGATACTCAACGCCCTTGTGCCTCATGTTCACATAGCCCTTGAAAGGGTCTGCGCCATAGAGAGAAAAAAATCCATGGATCTCTCGGGGAGGGAAAGAGAGGTGCTTGCATGGGTAAAGGAGGGTAAGACTAACTGGGAGATATCAATGATACTCAGTATAAGCGAGAGGACGGTAAAGTTTCACGTTCAGAACATAGAGCATAAGCTCAATGCCGTCAACAAAGCCCATGCAATAGCCCTGGCAATGGAACAGGGTCTGGTTGTGTAGATATCCATCCGAAAAACTCCGGCTTTACATCCTCGGCCACTTCCTTGAATTCTTTTAAATCCAGGCTTAGTACGGCGGCCTGTACGCTATCAGGCATGACCTTGAAATTCCCAACGGGTTTTACGGGAAAACCCGTGAGCCTCAAGAGACGGTAGTACCTCTTATCCACTACCATTACAAGATGCCTTATCCCCATCTTCATGCTCCATAGATAGATACCCTTGTATAGGAGGTTGGAGACTCTGAGGATATAATCGGACTTCCTCCCTTTCTTCCTCACACATAGGCGCGTAATCTCTGCCATATCAGAGCTTTTTTGTATCCTCTGCTCATCTGTAGTAAGTCCCGCAAACTCTCTGTCTATCATGAAGGGATGAGGGGCGGTTATGAAACGTGCATACCCCAGTAACCCCTGTCTTCCATCAAAGACACCCAGTCCGCAGGCGAAGCTGTCGTAACGATCCACCTCCTTGCCTTCCTCTGTGATGGGCGCCCATTTCAGCTCCTCGCTGAAGACCTCGTGCCTCAATCGGAATCCCTGCTCCATCTCTTCATAAGCCGTAAGGGTTTTTATCAAAAAACCCCCTTCCTGCACCATGAGTTCCATGGTGTTTTTTTAACAAAAACTGGTTCTTTACGTAACTGACTCCCTTGACAGTTTAAAAAATAAACGAAACGTTATATCATAAAAGATTTTCTACTGTACGATGGTACAGGGGACAAAAAATTTTTTTCCTTTTATAATATAAGGCATTATGGCGCATAAAGGTGGTTTCAATTAAAACTGAAAACCACTCTTAAAGAGGCCTGAGGTTCCGGCAGAGAGGTGCGATTAAGCTGAAAACCATCCATGTTGGTAAGACTGCTACGCAGGAAAGGACAAAAAAATGACACTAACAGCCGCCCAGATAAGCGAGAACAAGACAAGATTAAAGAAGCGCTTTCTTAAAACCGCCCTTGACGGCTTTCAGAAATACGAGACCATGGAGTTTGTCCTCACCTTCGCCATGCCGAGAAGCAATGTAAAGCCTCTTGCCAAGAGACTCATCAAGACCTTTAAGGGACTTCGCGGTGTCTTTGACGCGCCTTCCGATGAACTCAGGGGCATTGAAGGCCTCTCTGAAAACGCCGTTGTGCTGATAAAATTACTTAAAGATATGAGCGCCTTTTATCTACGCGAAAGGATTATGGGCAAAGACGTTATCTCTTCAAAAAAAGATGTCCTCGAATACCTTAACCTCTCGCTATCAGGTGAGAGGGTGGAAAAATTCATCGTACTTTTTCTAAACTCAAGAAATGAACTCCTTGCCATCGAGACCCTCCATGAGGGCACCATCAACCAGACCGTAGTCTACCCGAGGAAGGTCATCGAGAGGGCATTCAAAAACAACGCCCACTCCATGATATTTGTCCACAACCACCCGAGCGGCGACCCTGCCCCTTCCACGGTAGACCGCCAGCTGACGGGTTTATTGCACCGCGCGGCCCATGCAGTAGACCTTGATGTCAAGGACCATATCATCATAGGCAGGGACGAGCACTTCAGCGCAAGAGAGAGCGGGTGGTTTAATGGCGGCCCGCGTCCCCTTGGAAGGCGCACGAACTCACGGAGGTTTTAAATACGGGCGGGTTTGTATCAGGATTCATCCGTTATGGCGGAGGCTACGGCGCCGAGGAGGTCGGCAAGGGAATAGGGCTTTTGTAAAAAACGGTATCCCCTTTCGCTGATTACCTCCCAATTAGATTTATCATCTACATATCCGCTTGTCAGCAGGACCTTCTGCGCAGGTCTTTCTCTTATAATCCGCTCTACAAGCTCTACGCCGTTAGTATCGGGAAGGACTACATCGCTGAATATAAGGTCAAAACCATCTGCCTCGTCTCGGAAGATATTCATGGCAACTGCTCCGTTTCCGGCTTCACTTACGGCGTAGCCGGATTCTCTCAATGCATCTCCCGCAACGCTCCGCACACGCTCATCGTCTTCTATAATGAGTACGCGTCGGCCCTCTCCCTTTCGCTCCTCTGTTACAGAGACGCTCTCATCGGCCGCGCTCTCGGGCTCTTCGCTTACGGCGGGAAGAAATACACGGAAGACGCTCCCCTTACCGGGGGCGCTTGCCACGTCTATCCATCCGCCATGCTGTTTTACGATGCCGTAGACTACGGAGAGGCCGAGTCCCGTGCCCTTGCCCTTTTCCTTGGTAGTGTAAAAGGGCTCGAATATCCTCTGTAAAACATCTCCGCTCATGCCCATGCCCGTGTCCCGCACTGTGAGACAGCGTGAGCCCAGGGGGCCCTCATCATCTGTGCCGGGACGGCAGACCTTGGCCTGCGGCACGTTCTCTGTTGAGATTGTAAGCGTCCCTCCATTAGGCATGGCGTCCCGGGCGTTCACCGAGAGATTAAGGAGGACCTGCTCCACGCTCGCCTCGTCGGCGCGCACTGTCATCGGCCCTTCATGCAGAGAGGTTATAATCTCGATATTCTCGCCAAGAAGCCTTTTTACCATCAGCAGGAGGCTCTCAACCGTTGAGTTAAGGTTTAGAGGTTTGAGCTCGAAGGTGTGTCCGCGGCTGAAGACAAGGAGCTGGCGAGTCAGCTTCGCCGCGTGCGCCACGGCGAGGATTATCTCCCTCAGGTTGGATTGGGCTTCTTCAAATTTGCCTACAAGCTCCATCGTGAGCTCGGCGTTACCCCTTATCGTCGTAAGTATATTATTGAAATCATGGGCAATGCCCCCGGCGAGCCTGCCTATGGCGTCCATCTTCTGCGCCTGATTTAGCTGAAGCCGTATCGCCTCTTTCTCTTCTTCGGCGCCCTTACGTTCTGTTATGTCCCTGATGGTGCTTGAAAAAAAGACTTTATCCTCAAGCTTGAAGCTGTTTACCGTAAACTCAATGGGAAAGACCTCGCCATTTTTCTTCCTACCCTCAAGCTCAAGTATCTTGCCGTGGATATGCGAGACCCCTGTATCCCGCAGTCTTTGAAGGCCCTCGGAGTGGGCCTTTCTGTACTTCTCGGGCATGAGGTCGCAGAGGTTCACACCTTTAAGTTCGCCGTGATCGTAACCAAAGGTCTTTTCCGCGGCGGGGTTGCACTCCGAGACGTGTCCGTGGCTGTCGGCGATAACTATGGCGTCAAAGGCGGTATTATGAATAAGGCGAAATCTCGTCTCGCTTTCTTTGAGAAAATTCTCCATCCTCTTACGCTCAGTTATATCCTCGCCGGATACGAGGTCGCCGACGATTACTCCATTTTCCCTCAGGGCCCTGTGATGCCAGAGCGCCACCCTCTCCTTGCCGTCGCGTCTTAAGAGGAGACCCTCATAATAATCCTTGAAGGTCTCGCCTGCGGTAAATATCTCACTGAAGGCCGTGAGGGCTTCTTTTTTAGAGCTCTCGGGTATGTAGCCCTCGAACCAGTTTGTCCCGAGGACATCTCCCTCGTCACAGCCGAGTATCTCACAGCCCCTGCGGTTGATGCGCCTCACCGTGCCGTCACGGTTAAGCACGACGAGCATTACACCGGCGACATCAAGGTATCTCTGAACCCTGTCGCGCTCCCTGATGAGGTCGCGCTCCACCTCTTGCCTGCCCCTGATGTGTATTAGCAGGGGCCGGAACAGAAATAGAAATAGAAATGGCACAAGAAAGATGATAAGGAGGGTGGAATCGATAAGGGCCTTTGTCGTAGGCGAGCCCGTGTGGAGGTGCGTCAGTAGTGCCATCACCAGAACTTCAATGGCGTATATGGCGATAGTCATTATTATGACCATCTGCGCGGGAGACCTGTAGGGAAGTATCTTCATATTAGATACCCGTTGCCTTGCGTCCCGCCCCGATGGCCGCGGCTGGACGCGTTGACTCCATGGATGAAGGTCGCTCAGCTGTTAAAATAGTATACCTCAAAAATGCATAAATACTTCATTAAAAAATTTAATATATCATGATCCCCTGCTCTACAGCTCCTGCCGACGTAAGACAATCCGCCCCCTCATGAGTATGGTCTTAAAAAACACGCCTTGACAGGGTAGCTTCTTTAATATAATTTTTTGTAATGCAGACTAAACACGGCGGAGATATCTGGAGCCTTCGACCCGATAGAGGCGATGGCATCAGGGGGCTCATAGACTTCAGCTCCAGCATAAACCCCGAGGGCCTCGCCCCCGGGGCCCGCGAGGCGGCTATCGCGCTATTAAATAACCCAAGGCTCTCCGCCGCCTACCCTGACCCATGCTCCGGAGAGCTTATTGCCGCCATCAAGGCTTATCTCGGCGAGGGGGTTGGAGAAGAAAATATCCTTGCGGGAAATGGCTCCACGGAGTTTATATACCTTATCCCGGGGGTCCTTAAACCTGCCCGCGCCCTCATAGTGGAACCGGCCTTCAGCGAGTACGCCGCGGCGCTTAGCGCTGAAGGGGCCGAGGTAACACCCTTTTTTCTATCTGAAAAGGATGACTTTGCCCTTGACGCGGAGAGGCTCAAAGAGGCCATAAAGGGGACAAAGCCCGATTGCCTCTACGTTGCCAACCCCACAAACCCCATAGGCCGGCTCATGGGAAAAGAGATGCTCCTTGATATAGCGGAGTTCTGCCGCGGCCTCGGCGTACGGCTCATAGTTGATGAGGCCTTCATTGACTTTAACGAGGCCTTTTCCTTAAAAAAGGAGGCCTGCCGAGAGGACAATATTATAGTGCTCCGTTCCATGACAAAGTTTTTTGCCATGGCGGCCCTCCGCCTTGGATATATGGTGGCCGGTAAAGGGCTCATTGAGAGGTTCAGGGCATGCATACCGACGTGGTCGGTAAATACTGTGGCAGGTTTCGCGGGGATAGCCTCTTTAAGAGATAAGGCATATATAGACAGGGCGCGAAGATGGCTTGCAGGAGAGGGGCCTGTCATGCGAGGGGCTCTTTCTTCCATAAATGGAATAAAAGCATACCCCTCTACGGCTAATTTCACTACGGCACGGCTTACCTCCGGGGTAGTTACAGCAAGGCGGCTCAGGGGGCTTCTAATAAAAAAAGGATTTCTCATAAGGGAGCTGTCAAATATGCGCGGCCTCGGGGAGGGCTTTTTCCGCGTGGCCGTAAAAGACGCCGATAATAACAGGGCCTTGATAACGGCATTAAAGGATGTGCTGGAGAGGGAGGCCCCTTAAAGGAATATCATTTAGATTTTGACCTTAAGTAGTAAAGCGTGTATCGTAACCTTATGGATAAAAATAGTATGAATAACGAAGACGGAAACGACCCCGGCCCTTGGGGCCAGGGCGGCAGGCGTACGGGCAGGCGGCGCGGCAACAGACCGCCGGACCTTGATGCCGTGCTGAAAAAGTCAGGCGATTTTCTAAAGGATTTTAAAAAACGGGTGCCTGCCCTCGGCATTGTCATAATAATAATCGTGGCTGTTTTCATTGCGCTTAATTCTTTCTACACCGTTGCCCCGGAAGAGGTAGGCGTCGTGAGACGTTTCGGCAAGATGGTGCGTACAACACAGCCCGGCCCTCACTTCATGATACCGGTCATTGAGAACGTCTTAAAGCCGCAGGTCACCAAGGTACACAGGATAGAGGTGGGCTTCAAGACCATAGACCCCGGACCTCCGGCCAGATACACCACCATAGACCAGGAGGCCCTTATGCTCACAGGCGACGAGAATATCGTTGCCGTGGAGTTTATCGTCCAGTTCAAGATAAAGGACGCCGTTGCCTTTCTCTTTAATGTAAGAGATCAGCGCAAGACCATCCGTGACGCCGCCGAGGCGGCTATGCGCGAGGTGGTGGGAAAAACTCAGATAGGAGCTATCCTCACGCAGGGAAGACTGCAGGTCCAGCAGGAGACGCGCATCCTGCTTCAGGATATACTTGATAAATACAATACGGGCATAAACATAGTGGCCGTTCAGCTTCAGGACGTACTGCCGCCGAGGCAGGTAGTCGCCGCCTTCAAGGACGTTGCAAGCGCAAGAGAAGACCGCGAGAAGGCCGTTGAGCAGGCGCAGGGTTACAGAAACGACATAATCCCCAAGGCAAAGGGCGGAGCCGAAAAAATAGTACACGCCTCCATGGCCTATAAACAGGCCACCATCAACAAGGCAAAGGGAGACGTCAGCCGCTTTCTCCAAGTACTGAAAGAGTATCGCAAGGCACGCGATGTCACGCAGAAGAGGATATATATCGATACAATGGAAGAGGTCCTGGGCCCAATGGATAAATACATAATCGACGATGAGCTACAAAAAAACCTCCTCCCCTACCTTCCTCTGGGAAAGAACGGCAACGTAGCCCGAGGGGGTAAAAAAAGATGAAAAAATCCTTAAACCTCATCGCCATTATTATCGTCGGCATCGTAATATTGGGCTCACAGGCCTTTTATAAGGTGGACCAGACTGAATCGGCCCTCATCATCCAACTCGGAAAACCCGTGCGGGCACTGACAGAGCCGGGGCTCTATATAAAGACGCCCTTTACGCAGAGGGTCGTCTTTTTTGATAAACGCCTGCTCATATACGACGCCACGCCATCGGCCATTATTACGCGCGACAAAAAAAACCTTGTCGTCGACAACTACGCCAAGTGGCGGATAATCGACCCGCTCAAATACTACAAGAGTGTGCGCAACGAGTCAGGCGCGCAGGCAAGGCTCGATGATATAATATTTTCAAATCTCAGGGAAGAGCTCGGTAAACACAACCTTGTGGATATCGTCTCAAAGACACGCTCGTCTCTTATGAAGGCCGTTACGGAAAAGACCAACCTCGCCGCCGCCGCCTTTGGCATTGAGGTGCGCGACGTGAGGATAAAACGGGCGGACCTGCCTCCGGAGAACGAACGGGCCGTCTTTGAGCGCATGAGGGCGGAGCGTCAGCGCGAGGCAAAAAGATACCGCTCCGAAGGCGAAGAACGCGCCCTGGCCATACGGGCCATAGCCGATAAGGACAAGACCGTAATAATCTCCGAGGCCAACAGGAAGGCGCAGGTCTACCGCGGCGAGGGCGACGCCGTAGCCACAAAGCTCTATGCCGAGGCCTATAAAAAAGACCCGGCCTTCTTTTATTTCCTCAAGACCATGGAGGCCTATAAAAGAACACTCGGCTCCGGAGATACCCTTATACTCACGCCGAAGAGCGAGTTCTTTAGATATATGAAGAGGAGTAAATAAAATCGTGCTTCCTTTTTTAAAGGAAGCACGATTTAAAAGACCTTCGCTTTCTTTTAGAAAAAATAAAGTTTGCAAAGAAAACCAATATGGGGAGGGAGTTGCGGGTGTCGAATAACCGCCTTACGCCCTGCGAAACCAATATAAATGTGCGCACGCGCATCATCGGATAAACAACGAGTAATAGAAGCTTGCTTACACCTCTCTTGCCGCCTCGTCGGGGGCGAAGAGCAATACAAACTTTTCAAAGAGCTCTCTCTCGAAGTGGCCGAGCATCTGCTCTCTCATAAGTTCAAGGGCCTCAAATGAACTGCGTTCTTTGTGGTAGGACCGTTTTGAGGTAAGGGCGTCATATACATCGGCGATACTGCAGATACGCCCGTATTCATGTATCTCCTTCCCCTTCAGTCCCCTCGGATACCCCGTGCCGTCGCTCCTCTCGTGGTGCTGAAGCGCTATGAGCTCCGCCTCTTTCGTAAGATGTCCCATCTCCTCAAGTAGCTGATACCCCTTGTAGGGGTGTGTACGCATCTCGTTCATTTCCGCCTCATCCAATTTGCCGCGCTTGTTGATGATGGCGTTCGAGACGCGCACCTTGCCGAGGTCATGGAAAAAGAACCCCGCCCCGAGTTCATGAAAGGTATCTGTATCATCGTCGCCGTAGAGCGCCCTGGCAAGACTCACGGAGAGGACCCCTACATTTACGGAATGGGTATATGTGTAGTAGTCATGAGAGAGAAGAGAGAGCATATGCCGCGCCACATACTTATCGGCGAGTATGATGTCCACCACTTGAAAGATACCCTTCTTGGATTCCCTGATGACGCCTGCCGTAGGGCTCTCGAAGAGCCTTTGCATGACCATGATGGATTCGTCATAAACGGCCCCGGCCTTCTCTTTCGGAGTGAGCTTGGTGTCCGTGACAAGCTCACGGATACGCTCTGTCTGACCGGCCCCGGAATCCCACTGCTCAGGCGGCTTATCATCGCCGTGCGCGGAGATGTCCAGCCCCTTGTCCGTGTCGATACTGACAATAGAGCCGTCCATTGCCTGTATGGTCTCTACTTCTTTTTGTGTTTTAATAAGGAAATGATTCTCGGGAAAGGGGGCTTTCAGCCATAACCTCGGGAGTATTACATACATGCCCGTGGACAGCTCTGAGGCATTTATGCGTTTAATCACGGGTATCTCCTCTTTGACCGGGGGTTTGTCGGAAGAACAACTTGTCAAGGGGATACCCGGATATATTTTTTTACAGTTTTACCGTAACAACGGTCTTTACGTTGCCGCGGGCGTTGAAGTCGCCTGTAACTTCAAGGGCCTTTGGATGAAGCAGATCTTTCAGGTCTGTGAAAATCCTGTTGGTTACTGCCTCGTGGGAGATGCGCCTATCGCGGTAGGAGTTGAGGTACAGCTTCAGGGAGCGTAGCTCAACAAGGGACTTCAGTGGCACATACTCTACTCTTATGACGGCAAAATCAGGATACCCCGACCGTGGACAGAGGCAGGTAAACTCTGGGAAGTCTATCTTAACCGTATAATCCCTCTCTGGCTCGGGATTTTCCCATGCCTCAAGTTTTATATCGGCAATTTCTTTTTCGCCATAACTCATTGTCTTTTTCATAGCTTTGATTTTAACAATTCAGGGCCGGTGTGTAAAGCATTCCCATGATTTCGACGGTCCGGAGATAGGGATAAAAAAAATTTGTAACTACATTTATTAACGGTATAATAGAAGGCTTGATTGAATGGATTTTAAGTATGGAGGCAAAACATGAGACAGCTTGCAATGGTTCTCCGGGACGCACCCTGCGACAGTGAGAAGGTTTGGAGCGCCCTTAGGTTATCAACGGCGCTTTTAAGCGCCTGTTCAAAGGTAAGGATTTTTCTATACGCCGAAAGCGTTACAGCGGCAAACAAAGGCCATGTGTTTTTCAGTCATTAAGAGCGGCGCAAGGGGGTACGCGTGAAAAACATCAATAACTCCGGGCTAAAAGACGGGGGTATGGGCTACGGGCCATCACTTGTCATCGTCGCCCTTGTGGCCGCGGCCGCGGCCTTTCTCGTCTATCTCCCCTCCCTTGGAAACGGCTTTGTCACCTGGGATGATACCACCTATGTCGTAGGCAACGAGCATATCCGCTCCATGGGCGGAGACTTCTTCAGATGGGCCTTTACCTCCGCAGTATCCTCGAATTACCACCCCCTTACCATGATATCCCTTGCCCTTGAGTATTCGGCCTTCGGCCTTGACCCAATGGGATATCATCTTGGAAACGCTGTATGGCATGCCGTAGATACGGCCCTGTTATTCATCCTTGTAGTCCGTCTCCATGGGCCTCTCTCCAGCGCCCTCTCGAAAAAAAAGGCCCTTACCACGGCCCTTGTGACGGCCCTGCTCTTTGCCGTACATCCCCTGCACGTAGAGTCTGTCGCGTGGGTATCGGAGAGAAAAGACGTATTATCAACATTCTTTTTTATACTCTCCATTTTATTCTATCTTGGATATACAAAAAGGGGGCGCGCGCCACTCTACGGCCTTACCCTCCTTGCCTTCTGCCTCGCCCTCTTGAGGAAACCCATGGCCGTGACACTGCCCGTGGTCATGCTCATAGTGGATTACTATCCCCTCAAGAGGGACTCTAAAGGATGGGGAAAACTTTTTATTGAAAAAATTCCTTTCTTCGCCCTCTCGCTCATCTTTGCCCTTATTACGCTTATGGTGCAAAAAAAGGGCGGCTCCATTCAATCGCTCGGCGCCTACAGCAACATGGACCGCCTCGTCATACCCATAAGGGCATACGCCTTTTATCTATATAAACTTATCCTGCCGATAAGGCTCTCTCCCATCTATCCTCTGCCCCTTGAGAGGGGGTTTTTCTCAATTCCTACACTGCTCTCCCTGGCGGCGCTTATTATCATTACCGTCTTTGTCATCATTCGGGCGCGGCAGGGCAGGCGTATTTTCCTTGCTGTCTGGGCCTTTTACATCATTACCCTCCTGCCCGTTATAGGCATCATCAAGGTAGGCGGTCAGGCCTCTGCCGATAGATACGCCTATATCCCCACAATGGGGTTTCTCATACTCGCGGGACTCTTTGTCGCCTCATTCTGGGATAAACGGCGTAACCCTTTCTCACGATATATAATTTTCTCTCTCACCGCCGCCCTGCTAATCGCCTTCTCCGTCCGCACCGTTATGCAGACAGGTGTCTGGAAAGATTCCCTTACCTTCTGGTCCCATATCATAAAGTCATACCCCGAAGAGGTTCCCATAGCCTACCACAAGCGGGGCGTGGCCTATGCCAAGGCAGGGGCCTATCGGCTTGCCGAGGCGGATTTTACAGACGCCATCAGGCTTCAGAAAGGTAAATCTTTCCCATACTACAACAGGGCAAAGGTGCGGGCCTCTCAGGGTAAGCTCGACGGAGCCATCGAAGACTTTACGGCCCTCCTTGCCATAGACTCCGGCTACACGAGGGTTTATTATGAGCGGGGTCTCTTATACGAGAGGACGGGCCAATACGAACTTGCCGTAGAGGATATGAAAAAGGCCCTTAGTCTCCAGCCCGACCTTGGCGAGGCCTATGTTATCCTTGTACGTCTATACGGCAGGCTTGGGAAAAAAGAATTACAGGAAAAAAACCGTAAGAAGGCCGAGAGATTTTTTTTCCCCGATAAATGAAAAAATTCAGAGGCAGGCTCAAGGTGGGTGAAGATTCACGACAAAAGACGGCTCTCCCTCAAATTTCCGGCCGGCCTTCGTGGCAGGAGAGGCTTATTCCTCTTATACCCGCCCTTGTTGCCGTGGTCCTTTTTCTGCCGGCCCTCGGAAACGGCTTTGTCAACTGGGACGACCCCGCATATGTATATCAAAACCTGCACATCAGGCACCTTGAGCTGAGGTGGATATTCACCGGTATAGTTGCCTCGAACTACCACCCCTTGACGCTTCTCTCCCATACCATTGATTATGCCCTCTTCGGCCAGGATCCCATGGGGCATCACCTTACAAGTCTCATTCTACACGGGCTGAATTCGGCCCTTGTCTTCTTATTGGCAAAGAGGCTCTTGACCAAAGGACTCGGGCAAGGCGGTACGCTCGGCGCGCTCATAGCGGCCCTGCTCTTTGCCGTACATCCCCTTCATGTAGAGTCCGTTGTCTGGGTCTCGGAGAGAAAAGACGTCCTATCGGCCTTTTTCTTTCTCCTCTCCATTCTCTTCTACCTTCGATACACGGAAAAGGGGCATCTTAATAAATTTTACGTTCTTACTCTTCTTGCCTTTATCTTCGCCCTCTTAAGTAAACCCATGGCCGTGACCCTGCCCGTTGTGCTCCTCATCCTCGACTACTACCCTCTTGACAGGCTCTGTAAGGGCAGGGCTGTTATTATGGAAAAAATTCCCTTCTTTGCCATGAGCCTTGCTTCTGCCATCGTAACCCTCTGGGCGCAGAGCACGGGCGGGGCAGTGACGCGCATGGTCTCGTACCCGCTCTCCATTCGTATTCTCGTGGCCGTCAGGGGTTATCTCTTCTATTCGTACAAACTTCTACTTCCCGTGGGCCTTGCCCCATACTATCCTCTGCCCATGGGGCTTGGCCCCTCAAACCCCTTTTTTATCGTCTCTCTTATTTTTCTTGCAGGGGTAAGCCTATTCTGCCTTTTTTTTGCCATGCGGGGTAAGAGGGCGCTACTTGCCATCTGGCTCTATTACCTCTTAACTCTTGCGCCTGTTATAGGCATCATACAGGTAGGGAGTCAGGCCGCGGCGGACCGTTACAGCTACCTCCCGACAATCGGGTGCATTATGCTTGGAGGGGCCCTCTTGAGTTTTTTATATAAGAGGCTAGGGGGTTCGAAAGGCATCGCTGTCACTATTACCTTATTGCTTCTTTTGCTCCTCAGCGTAAAGACAACGCGCACCATACCTGTCTGGCATGACTCTGTCTCGCTATGGTCCCATGAGATAAATTTTTTGGAGACCCATAATAAAAAAGACCGTCTCGCCGGCACCATAGCGCACTACAACAGGGCAAAGGCCTACGAGGGCATCTCGCTCCTGCCAGAGGCCATTGCCGACTACACAAGCGTAATAGTCATAAATCCGGGCTACCTTGACGCCTACATAAACAGGGGTGTAATTTACGGCCGCCTCGGCAGATTCGAGGAGGCCCTGCCCGACTTCAACCGCGCCGTGGAGCTCGACCCCTCTTCGGCCTCGGCGCGTTACAACAGGGGCCTTGTCTACAAGAATCTCGGCCAAATGGATAAAGCGCGAGAGGATTTTCAGGCGGCCATGTCTCTTGGCCAAAGGGCGCGATAGCCCCCTTGAAAATCAAAGAAAGAGAATTATGAAAATCAGCGAAAAGACAAGGGGGTGTAAAGGAGAAGCTATCCTGGCGGGGGCAGTCTTTATATTTGCACTCCTATTATTTTTGCCTGTCCTTGGAAACGGTTTTGTCAACTGGGACGACCCCCTCTATGTGTACGAGAACCTCCACATCAGGCACCTTGATATAAGGTGGATATTCACCGCCGTAGTTGCATCAAACTACCACCCGCTGACGCTTCTCTCCCATACCCTTGATTACGCCCTCTTCGGCCTTAACCCCATGGGGCATCACCTTACAAGCGTTATACTCCACGGATTGAACTCGGCCCTTGTCTTCGTGCTGGCAAAGAGGCTCTTACATAAGGCCGCCGGCCATGGCAAGACGCTCGGCGCCCTCACGGCGGCCCTGCTCTTCGCCTTTCATCCCATCCACGTAGAGTCCGTGGCGTGGGTATCAGAAAGAAAGGACGTCTTGTCGGCTTTTTTCTTTTTCCTCTCTATCCTCGCCTATCTTCGATACAGGGAAAAGGGTAATGATAAAAAATTCTACGCTCTGACGCTCCTTTCTTTTATCCTCGCCCTCTTGGCTAAACCCATGGCCGTAACCCTGCCGGTAGCGCTTCTCATAATGGATTACTACCCGCTAAAGCGTGATGATAATGGATGGGGCAGGTTGATTATAGAAAAAATCCCCTTCTTCGCCCTGAGTCTCGCCTCGGCCATCGTTACCCTCTGGGCGCAAAGGGTGGGCCACGGCCTGCGCGGTCTTGAGACCCATTCCCTCTCGACACGTATATATATAGCCCTGCGGGCCGTGACATTTTATATACAAAAAATAATCCTGCCGATAAAGCTCTCGCCATACTATCCTCTGCCATTTAATACAGGGCTGGTATCATCGGGCTTTATCATCTCTCTTGCCGTCGTCATCTTAATTACCCTCTTATGCCTCCTTGCCCTTAAGAGGCAGAGGTGGCCCATGGCCCTCTGGGCCTTTTATCTCGTAACCCTCTTGCCCGTATCAGGGCTTGTCACCGTAGGCGGGCAGGCCACCGCCGATAGATACGCCTATATCCCTACTATTGGTTTTTTCATCCTTGCCGGGGCCCTTATCAGCTGTCTCGCGGGTAGGGGAAAAGGTGAGGTGGCTGGCCGAAAAAAGTCAGCGGCAGTAGCCGTTACAATCGTTATCCTCGTTGTTTTTGCGGTTCAGACTATAAGGCAGGAGGCTATCTGGGCCGATTCCATAAGCCTCATGAGCCGTGCCATTGAATTATATCCAAGGCGAGCGGCCATCCCCTACAACAACCGCGGCCTCGCCTATGACAGGAGAGGTAATCTTCAGCTTGCCCTATCGGACTACAACAGCGCCATCGCCATCAGCCCTGACTTTACAGACGCATATATCAACAGAGGTATTGTCTACGGCGAGTCTTCCCTCTTTACTCTTGCCATCGAAGATTTTTCGCGGGCCATTGGGATTGATAAATCAAACGCCAAGGCCTATATGAATAGAGGAGCCGCAAGGCTTGGGTCGGGCGATTACGCAGGGGCCTTAATTGACCTCAAGCGCGGGACGGCCCTTGACCCCGGGGACGCAAGGGGCCTCTTTAATCTCGGCCTCGCCTATTTAAACGCGGGAGAGAGGGAAAAGGGTCTTAAAAATATGCGAAAAGCCGCCGAATTAGGGTTGGCCGAGGCAAGTGAGTTTCTTTCAAGCAGAAAAATACCGTAAAGAAGGAGATTTTTTCTATCTTTTTCGAAAGGTTATCGCGGGGCGCAAAGTCTATATTCAATAAATCGGTCACGTGCCCCATATCGGTTTTCTTTGCCAAGCTTTCTTTTTTCCAAAAGAAAGCGGAAGGTTTGTTTTGAAAGTCATCGCGTGGCGTAAAACCTACATTCAATGAATCGGTAACCGGCCCATATCGGTTTTATTTGCCAAGCTTTCTTTTTTCCAAAAGAAAGCGGAAGGTTTGTCTTGAAAGGTTATCGCGGGGTGCAAAACCTACATTCAATAAAGCGGTAACCGGCCCCTATTGGTTTTCTTTGCCAAGCTTTCTTTTTTCCAAAAGAAAGCGGAGGGTTTTTAACTCAATATGTAGGTCTTCACTTATGACAAGCATATTATCAGTAGGCACCTCCATCCACTCGTCATTTTCCGTAAGGGGTTCCGAGGCGGTTATGA
>CAYYUX010000035.1:0-16683 GCA_964474975.1 uncultured Thermodesulfobacteriota bacterium | reverse complement strand
ACGCCAGCATCAAGTGTCTCTTGACAATCGGGAGGCGTCCATATAAGAACCAATGATGAAAAATTTTTCGCTAAGCGCCGTAGGCCGCGACCAGCCCGGAATCGTAGCGGCCTTGACAGAGCCGCTTTTCAAGAGGGGGTGCAATATCGAGGACTCGAGCATGACTATCCTCGGCTCCGAGTTTGCCGTTATTCTCTTAATGACCATACCCCGCGGCACAGACTTCAAGGCCCTTGTGGGCGATATAAACGAAGTGGGCAAAGAGTGCTCTCTCACAATAGATATGAAGGAAGTGGCCGGGGGGCCGCAGGAAGAACGCACGGCCCTCGCGAATTACATATTAACCCTCTACGGAGAGGATAGCACAGGTCTGATATACAAGACGGCCTGCCTGCTATTCGAAGAGGGAATAAACATTACAGACCTTGAGACAAAGACGGCCCGCAGAGAAGATAACGCAGGAGGCGAAGGCAGACAGCTCTACATGATGATGATGGAACTATATATAAAGGAAGAGACGGAATTAGAGGGACTGAAGAAAAAACTCAAGGCCCTCGGCGATGAGCTCGGGGTAAGCCTTAAACTGAAACCAATAGAGGACTTCGGACGGCTGTAGGTAATGTCTTCTTTTTCCAAAAGAAAACCTTCCACTTTCTTTTAGAAAAAAGAAAGTTCGCAAAGAAAACCAATATGGGACATGGCGCGTTTACATTAAATTTACACTCTGCGCCCCGCGATATCAAAAAAAAAGAAAGCTTGGCAAAACAAACCAATAGGGGGTCGATAAGGCCCCTGACGTTACCAGTGGCCGCCCTTGGGTACAACCGCTGACCTAACAAAAAACTTAGTAAAGAAAACCACAATGAGATGAATATTACCCCGTAAGTTGCTTCTTCGGTCCTTGAGGGGCTGACCACGGAAGACCAATTAAAAATGTCCATATTAAAGATCCTCTTATACCCCGATCCGATCCTGCAAAAAGTCTCCGCCGAGATTGTCCCTTTCGAGGCCGGGCTATCCACCATTGTTGAAAACCTTGTGGATACAATGCGCCTTAGCGGCGGAGTAGGCATAGCCGCCCCGCAGGCAGGAATACTTAAGAGGATAATCATAGTGGACGTGACACCGGCAAACCCCGGTCACGGCCTCTTAAGGCTATTAAATCCAAAGATTGTTTTTTCAAGCGGCAAGAGAAGGGGCAGGGAGGGCTGTCTCTCCATACCCGAGTACAGGGCAAATATCACAAGGGCGAGAAAGGTGCGCGTAGAGGCGCTCACACCCGGGGGTGAACCCGTCACAATTGAAGCAAAGGGTTTTGAGGCCGTGGCCCTGCAGCACGAGATAGATCACCTTGACGGCATACTCTTTATCGACAGGATTACGGACATGAAACGCGACCTCTTCAAGAGAGAACCCGGGTAGTTAAAAAAATTATCTTATTTTTTAAAAAGGTTGTGACCTTATCGACCCTCTATCGCTTTTCTCTGCCAGGCTTTTTTAAGGCAACGGCTGTACCCAAGTGTGGCCGCCGAGGTTGTAAGGCGCCTTACCGACCCCCTATCGGTTTTCTTTGTCTTACTTTCTTTTTTCCAAAAGAAAGTAAAGAGGTGTTATGAAAAAAGTAGTCTTATTCTCCTCATTTCTCCTTCTCGGCCTTATCCTCTCTCAGGCCGTGCCTGCCCTGCTCCACGCCCATGCCTTCGAGACCTTCGCACACGTCACAAGGCTCTTTACCACCACCATGTTGGGTTTTATCATGATACGCGTTGGTTACGAGTTTGAGCTCGACAAGACGAGGCTGGGCTCATACGGCTGGGATTATATAGTGGCGGCAACGGCGGCGACTATCCCGTGGATTCTTGTAGCCCTGTATTTTATATTTATCATAGACGCCGGTGATGACGGCGGTCTGTGGCAAAAGGCGCTGCTCACCTCGCGTTTCGCCTCGCCCACATCTGCGGGGGTGCTCTTTTCCATGCTCGCCGCCGCCGGGCTTACGGGCACATGGATGTACCGGAAGATAAAGATTCTCGCAATATTCGACGACCTTGACACGGTTCTCCTCATGATACCGCTGCAGATGATGCTCGTCGGGCTTAAATGGCAGCTTGGCATTGCCATGATTCCCATGGCGCTCTTGCTTTTCGCGGCGTGGCAATACCTGCACAGCCTGCGTCTGCCCGTGACCTGGCCCTGGGTACTGGGCTACGGCACTGCGATTACCCTTGTTTCCGAGGTAATATATCTCTCAAGCAAGCTCATTGATAAGGCGGTGCCCATCCATATAGAGGTACTGCTTCCGGCCTTTGTCCTTGGCTGTGTCATGGCGCGTCAGAAGGTATCAGCCGGGAAGGGAGACAGGAAAAGGAGGGTGGATATCACCGAGAGGCCCACGGAGAGGCTCGTTACGGTTATTGTCTCAACTGTCTTCATGGCCCTCGTCGGGCTATCCATGCCGCCTGTAGTTAATCTGGCCGGCCCGGCCAAGGCAGTAGAGCGGGCAGAGCTTGAGATGGTGGAAGCCTATGTACCAGCGGAAACACCCTCAGCGCGCCCGCAGGCCCTATCCAAGGCCGAGCAGGCAGAAGAGCTTAAGGCCCCTCTCGCGCGGGCGGGCAAAAGCCCCGGCCTCTCGTGGCTCGCCATAGCTTTTCATGTACTCATGGTCACCGTTCTCTCCAACATAGGAAAGTGCTTTCCCTTTTTATGCTATAAAAAAGAGGCCCATTGGAGAGAGCGCCTGGCCCTTGCCGTGGGCATGTTTCCCCGCGGCGAGGTTGGCGCCGGGGTGCTTATAATATCCATCTCCTACGGCATCGGCGGGGCCATGCTCACAGTGGCCATGCTCTCGCTCGCTCTTAATCTCCTCCTTACGGGTGTCTTTATCGTGGCAGTTAAAAAACTCCTTAACAAAAGCCCTGCAGGGGAGAGTGCTTTAATGTAAGACAGGGTCTACAACGCGATGAAAAGCCTTTGGAGGGCCGGTGCTGATTAGCCAAGAGTAACGTCAAGTAGCATCATTATCACAAAACCTATCATCACACCGAATGTAGCCTCTTTCTCAAAACCCTTTCTATGCGACTCGGGGATTATCTCATCGCTTATGACAAATAACATGGCACCTGCGGCAAAGGCGAGCCCCCAGGGAAGAACGGGCCTCGCAAGCGTTACCACGCCCGCGCCTATGGCCCCTCCGATAGGCTCCACAAGCCCTGAGAGCAAGGCTATCATAAAGGCCTGCGGCCTTGAGTACCTCTCTGTAAGGAGGGCCAGGGCCACGACAAGCCCCTCGGGGATGTTCTGAAGGCCGATGCCCGTGGCAAGGGCCATGCCGTTGGAGACGTTTCCGCCGCCAAAGCCCACGCCCACGGCAAGGCCCTCGGGAAAATTATGGAGCGTTATGGCGATAATGAAGAGCCATATCCTCTTGAGGTTCTTCGGGTCCGCGCCCTCTGGACCGGAGATAAAATGTTCATGAGGGGAGTACTTGTCGCTGAGGTGAAGAAATATCGCGCCTAAAAACATACCTCCCGCAACGATGAAGGCGGAGCCGGTCTTACTGACCCCATCAACGGTCGAGACCTCTATGGCGGGAATAATGAGCGAAAAAGAGGTAGCCGCAAGCATCACACCTGCGCCGAACCCCATCATCACATCCTGAGTGCGCTGTGAGATATTTCTTGTGAACATGACGGGTATGGCGCCGATACCCGTGACAAGACCGGTGCATAGGCTCGCTATGAGACCCATGTAAAAGACAGGCAGGTTATGAAAAAATGAGACCATACAAAACCTTTCCTACTTTCTTTTGGAAAAAAGAAAGTAGGACAAAGAACACCAATAAGGGGTCGGTAAGGCCGCTAACGTCACCTTCGGCCTCCCTTGGATACAAGATTGGCAAAGAAAACCAATCGGGGACAAAGGTAAGTCGCCCCGCCTTACCTTTGTCAAAAGCAAGGCATAAACACCCTTATTTACCGATACAAAAACTTGAAAAAATTCGGTTAAGGATATCATCGGCGGTAACCTCTCCAGTGAGTTCTTTTAGGCCTCTCTCCGCCCTCTTCAGCTCACCTGCGATAATATCAGCCCCTAACCCTTGGGCAACAGCGTCACCGGCCTTCTCAACCCCTTCAAGGACCCTCATCAGGGCCTCCCGCTGGCGTAAGGTAGCGATAAACTCACCGGGAAGGGAAGCGGAAAGACGGGCAGAAGGGGCGCGGCCCGTAATAGCCTTGTAAAGCGCGGCCTCAAGGGCCTTTATGCCGCTACCATCAATGACGGATATAAAGACTGGTGGCGTAATCGGAGCGATAGCCGAAAGCCCGGAGAACTCTTCTCTTATGGCACTCTCTCGCGCCTGCCGTGCCTCGCCTGCAAGCATATCCATCTTATTGGCTACAAGAATAACTTTTTTTTCCCTGAGGCCCTTTAATAGCTCTTTATCCCCGGTAAAATCACCCTGCGAGGCATCAAACACAAAAAGCACTGCATCTGCCCCGGCTATCTTGTCCCTTGCGGCGCGCACCCCCAGAGACTCTATGAAATCAGGGGTCTCACGGAGCCCTGCCGTATCCATGAGGCGCACGGCTATGCCGTGGATGTTTACGGCCTCTTCTATTACATCTCTTGTAGTGCCGGGCAGATGGGTGACAATGGCGCGCTCCTCGCCGAGGAGGCGGTTTAAGAGGCTTGATTTACCTACATTGGGACGGCCCAGAATAAGAACGCCCACGCCGGCACGAAGCGCCGAGCCCTCTTCATAGGTCTGAAGAAGCCCTTTTACCATGGCTTGTATGGCCGATAGTTCGGCGGGAAGCGTCTCGGAGCTGATATTATCGTCAGAGATATCTTCAGAAAACTCTACCTCTGCCTCAAGGCCGACGATAACCCCTATAAGCCTCTCGCTCATCGCCTCGGCGCTATTTTTCAAGGAGCCCGAGAGCCTGCGACGCGCCGCATCAAGACCACGAGGCGTACCTGCGCCGATGACGTCCATTACGGCCTCGGCCTGCGTGAGATCTATACGGCCTGATAGAAAAGCCCTCTTTGTAAACTCACCGGGCCCGGCCATGCGGACTCCGCACTTAAAGACCGCCATGAGGGCCTTTTGCAGAACAATCTCTCCGCCGTGGAGCTGAAGCTCCACGACGTCCTCGCCAGTATAGGTGCGGGGGCCATACATGAAGACGATAAAACCGTCATCTATAAGAACGCCGCTTTCGGGGTCTTTAACTTGACCATATAAAAGACACCTCTCTGTATCCGCTCCACCGATTAGGTTGGATTTATCCTCTATAATAAAAACTTTTCTCCCCGCAGTATGCGCCCCGGGACCACTTATCCTGATAATGCCTATACCCCCCTCTCCTGCCGGGGTGGCTATGGCGGCTATGGTATCAGTATCAAGAGGTCTCATAATAGACCACTATACCAGAAAAAATAAGGGCATGAAATAGAGAGAAGTGTTTTGAGAGAAGATACAAAAAACCCGCGGCAGGTGCCGCGGGCTATAGGGTATGAAAAAATACGGAGAGAGATTAAATCTTGGCCGTATCAGTCTTGTTTATATAATACTGCTGGGCAATGGAGAGGATGTTGTTAACAAGCCAGTATATAACAAGTCCCGCCGGAAATTTAAGAAACATGACCGTAAAGATAACAGGCATGAAGAGCATCATCTTGGCCTGCGTGGGGTCTACAGCCGTTGGCGTCATCTTCTGTTGAAGGAACATGGAGCCGCCCATTATAAGAGGTGTTATGTAGTATGGGTCCTGTGCCGAAAGGTCATGTATCCATAAAAAGAACGGCGCGTGGCGAAGCTCGATACATACATAGAGTACCTCGTAAAGAGCGATAAAGACGGGTATCTGCAGTATCATGGGCAGACATCCGCCGACGGGATTTATCTTGTACTTTTTGTAAAGGGCCATTATCTCTTTATTGAGACGGGCCTTGTCGTCTTTATACCTCTCTTTAATGGCCGCTATCTGGGGCTGAACCTTTTTCATGCCGTTCATGGATTTGAGGCCATGATGGGTAAGGGGATAAAAGATTAGTTTTATTACAATGGTAAGGACAATAATGGCAATGCCGTAGTTGACCACATAGGACTGCATGAAGTTAAGGACATGGAGAAGGGGTTTTGCCATGAAGGAGAAGTACCCGAACTCCACGGCTCCCTCGAGACCGCTTTTTTCGCTTACAAGAAGGTCGTATTTTTTGGGACCCATGAAGGTATTGTATGAGTAGAGGGCCGTCTCTCCCGGCGCTATGCTCACGGCGAAACGCGTGATAGCCGATACCTCCTCTTTGACAGGTGAGTTAAGGCGCCAGCTTACGGGAATTTTTGTAATGGGTATCAAGGCAGAGAGGAAGTATTTGTTTTCCAGACCTATCCACTTTACATCGGCGTTTCTTGTCTCACCAGGTTCTTTGTCCTTATGTCTTATAATCTTGTCGCCGATGCTGACAAGACCGCCTTCATGATAGGCCGCGCGGCTACGCTTTTTTTTCTTTACCTTTTTCTGTCCTTTTACAATAGTGGTATCGACAAAACCATTAAAGGCCGTCTTCGCGCCATTGGTAATCCTCAGCTCTGTCTTGACGAGATAATCAGAACCCGTGAAGAGGTATCTCTTCTCTACATTCAACCCCTTTGCCGTTACTCCCCGTAGTATAACCTCTCTGCTATCACCTTTTGCGAGGGTAATGGAGTTATCGGCTGAGGTTAGCTCCGCAGTCTCAATAGTAGAGTCATAGACAAGCCTTGTGCGAAAGGTCGGTATTTTGTCGGGCGTATCTACAAGGTTTACGGGCCTCGAGGCCTTATCAGCGGTCTTCTTGTATTTTTTTAGATTCCAGCTCTTTATACCTCCCCCGAGGCTTGTAAGCTCAGCCCTGTAAAGAGGGGTATCAATGGTGATGATTTTTTCCGTAAAGGCAGTATGCTCCGAGCGTTTTTCAAGAGCGGATCCAGCAGCCCCGCTAACGGTCTTTTTTATAAGGCCGTTGTTTTCTGCGGTTACGAGCCCGTCTTCCGCTGTTTTTTCTTTTTGGGCGGAAACGGTATTTTCCGCCTCAGACTTATGGGGAGGAAAAAAGCGCTTCATAACGTAGGGATAAGAGAAGATAACTATAGCGGAGAGAACTACGGCGATAAGAGACTTTTTATCCATAATAGGTATTAACCTGCTATCCTGTTTTTTGAGACCGGCTTTGGAACTGCATCAAAGCCGCCATGGTGAAATGGATGACATTTAAGGAGTCTTTTTACGGCGAGATACAGCCCTTTTATGACCCCATGAGTAAGTATCGATTCATAGGCGTATTCCGAGCAAGTGGGGTAAAACCTGCAGCGTGGTGGTAAAAAAGGTGAGATAAGGCCTTTGTAAAGGAGTATGGGTAATAAAAAAAGGCCCTTTATCATAAGCCCGGCTTTATCAACCATGCTCTGGTTTTGAGGTATTTTTAATAAGTATTTTTGCAAGCTCACCTTCAACAGAGGCGAGGTTCATCGCCTTTATATCTATATTTCTCTTTACATAAACAGCGATATCAAGAGGTGTAGCGGGAGATATTTTTGCTACGTTAAGACGAAAAAATTCCCTTAAAAGCCGCTTTACCCTGTTTCTTTTTACAGAATTACCTGCACGTGCGCTCGCCGTAATGCCAAGCCTGTTTGAAATTAGTCCGTTTGGATGGGTGTAGACAATAAAACTTTTACTGTAAAACCTTGTACCTTTTGAGCGGACCTCTCTGAACTCAGCGGATTTCAGGATTCTCTTTTCCCGTGGAAATGAAAACCCCTCACTTTTCTTGAGTTTCACAGTTTACTTTGGGGCACTGACCGTTGGAGTGAGTCTCTTTCTGCCCTTTGCACGTCTTCTCTTTATGGCGGCCCTTCCGCCGGCGGTGCTCATACGCTCAAGAAAACCGTGTGTGGAAAGCCTCTTTCTTCTGCTTGGCTGATAAGTTCTTTTCATCTTTTTCCTCTTTCTTTATCGTGTCCGTGATTTATATGTTGTTTTGTGCTCAGTTTATTAAATGTAACTGCTCTCAAAAAAATGTACCGAGTAAGATATCGTGCTTTTATATCTTAATTTTTATCATCAGGGGCCTGCTTATCCATTCTCTGTTTACTCGTCCGCTTTATGCCGCTTTTTTTTGCATGCCCACTTTTACCAATCTTTCTATCCACCCCTCTTTACCCGTCCACTTTTCTGTACCCGCACACTTTATGCCACATTTATATCCCTACCCCTTATATCCACCCCCTTGTATGCCCGGATTGTGAGAAACAATTATTAAGACACAAAATGACCGGGGATGTCAAGCTAATTAAGGGTTTTAGAGCCTCATTGGCATAATAACATAGGTGTAATCATCAGAGCCCGCAGGTCTCATAATTCCGGGGCTGAGCTGGTCTTTCAGGGATAGCGATACTTTTTCATCATCAACGGCCTCGAGGAGGTCCAATATATACACGGCATTAAAGGCTATATCCATCTCCTCTTCACTGTAATCCACATCCATTTCAACGGTGGCATCGCCTATTTCCTTGCTTGAGGCAGAGAGAACAAGAGTTGAGTTAGAGAGATTAAACCTCACGCCCTTAATCCTGTCTTCAGAGAGAATAGATACCCTTTTCAAGGACCTCAAGAGCTCATTTCTGTCAGAGAGGGCGTTTTTATTATTACCCTCGGGTATTACCCTTTTGTAATCAGGAAATTCACCCTCGAGAAGACGCACATTCATAGAGACGTTCTCTTTTTTTACAAGAAGGGTTTTTTCCGTGACTCCGAGTAAAAACTCTTCCTCACCGTCTTCATCAAGTAGTTTTCTAAGTTCCATAACGCCTTTTCTCGGCAGTAGCGCCCTTGAACTGTCTCCCATATCAAGGTCATATTCCTTTTCTATAACAGCAAGGCGATGCCCGTCTGTTGCCACCATCTTTATCTTCTTACCATCTTTTTCAAGTAAAAAACCGTTTATATTATAACGTGT
Organism: uncultured Thermodesulfobacteriota bacterium; assembly: GCA_964474975.1. Taxonomy (GTDB): domain Bacteria; phylum Desulfobacterota; class GWC2-55-46; order GWC2-55-46; family JADFVP01; genus JAJRZX01. Next base: position 7,677 of record CAYYUX010000035.1, on the reverse strand, counting down.
TTCGTCTGTTGAGATGGCAAAGGAAGTCTTATCTATCATCTCTTTAAGCGTCTCTACCTTGACTTTATGAAGAGTAGAGCCTTCCATTGAGGGCAACTCAGGGAAGTTGCTCTTTGAGAGTCCCATGACGTTAAACCTCGATTTTGCTCCCTTAATGGTAATCTTGCTGTCTGCGGAGCATGAAACCTTAAGGGTATCATCGGGCATTGCTTTTATTATTTCAAATAACTTTCTCGCGTTTACTGTAATCGAGCCTTCCTGCTCTATAGATATTACCTCTGCCTTATCTTTTATCGATACCTCGAGGTCTGTTGCCGTTATCTCTACAGCGCCCTCTCGAACGTCCATCAAGAGGTTTGAGAGTATAGGCATTGTCGTTCTTTTTTCAACGATACCCTGAACCCTTGCGACGGGTTTTAGAAAATCCGTTCTTTTGATAACGAACTTCATTTTTTTCTCCTTTATTATTAATATATTAAGTTTTAGTAATAATGAGTAGTAGGGGCTGTGGATACGGGTATAAGACCATAACTACTCTGACTATATAGACAAACACAGTATATATACTGTTGATGAAATTCTATATATATAAACACCCTTGCGTTGATAAGGTCTTAATCTCTTCATTCAATGTCTCGCGGCGACTTTTTTCAACAGATATAAAACACCTTTTCCTCTATCTGTAACATATGGCAATTTTAAAAAAATATGCCGCCATATCCCCGGGGTTCTCCCTATGTCTTTCGGCGTATCTTCCCGCTTTCCCTTTCTGTATCCCCCCGGACATCACCAACGGGCTTCACCCGTTCCATACATCACCTTAAAATAGGCCCCTATTGTATTTCGAGTTCTTTTTTCAGTTTTTTTATTGAGTTACGTATCTCCGCGTTATCAGTGAGCTGTGCTTCTATTTTTTTAACGGCGTGAATGGCCGTTGAGTGATCCTTCCCACCAAAGGCCTTGCCTATTTCAGGGAATGAAAAATTGCCGTATTTTCTTGATAAAAACATGGCTATCTGCCGCGGCATAGTAATGGCCCTGTGACGGCTCTTTGATTTAAGGTCTGTTTGTTTTATCTTGAAGAATAAAGAGACGGTTTTCTGAATCTCGTCAATGGACAGAAAACGGTCTTCACTCTCTCGTAAGATGTTTTTAAGGGCGGATTTACTCATTTCAAGTGTGATTTCCTGATCAGTAAGGCTTGAAACAGCTATTACCCTGTTCATATACCCTTCGAGTTCTCTAATATTGGAGCCGCTTACATCGGCGAGCCATTCAGTCACATCATCGGGCAGGACCAAGCCGTCGTCAGCGGCCTTTTTTCTGATAATGGCTATCTTGGTCTCAATATCAGGGGGCTGAATATCTGCAACAAGTCCCCACTCGAATCTGCTCCTGAGCCTCTCCTCAAGCCCGGTTATATCCTTTGGAAAAGAGTCGCTTGTTACGACTATCTGTTTGTTTTTTTCGTGCAGGGCGTTGAATGTATGGAAGAATTCTTCCTGAGTACGCTCCTTGCCGGCCCAGAACTGTATATCGTCAATCAGGAGTATGTCTACGTTTCTAAATTTTTTTCTGAACTCCGTCATTTTTTGACGGCTTATATAATTTATAAAATTGTTCATGAAGCGCTCAGATGTGTAATAACATACCCTTGTTGAGGGGTTGTCTTTATAAATGCGGTTGCCTATGGCCTGGAGGAGATGGGTTTTGCCGAGTCCGACGCCGCCGTAGATAAAGAGGGGATTATACTTTGTGGAGCGCATCTTTGCCACGGCACTGCAGGCCGCGTGGGCAAACTGGTTGTCTTTACCAACGATAAAATTACTAAAGGTGTATCTCTGGTTGAGCCCGGGAAGGGGAGCGGTCTTAATGGTTTTTGATGTTCTTTCTTTTCTCGCGGTCTTTGTCTCAGCCTTTTTGAGATTACCTGCCGCGGCCTCGTCAAGGACCCAAGTAATCTTGAAATCCTTGCCCGTAGTCCTTCTCAGAACTTCCTGTATAAGGAGGAGGTAATGTTCTTTTATCCATTCAAGAAAGAATCTGTTCGGCACCTTGAGAACAAGCGTGCCGCGGCTCCCTCCCGAAGATACCTTGATGGGACGGAACCACGTGGCGTAATGCTGGGAGCTGACATGCCTTGAGAGGGCGGTTAGGCATTCTTTCCACAGAGATTCGCTGTCCATTGGCTTTAATACCGATAAAGAAGGAAAAAGGTTATCCACAGGCTTATTCACAACTGTTTATAAGTTTTAATTGGTGTGCCGCTACTTTATCAGAGTAAAAACCTCTTTTCAAGTTTTTTTAAATTAAAAAACTCGTCGCTTTTATCTATTTGGTTTATAAAGATTTTTAATGGGACGGGCTGGTTCAGAGGGTCTCGCAGGGGAAAGGTCCCCTCTGGATCAGGGATAAAATCCACGCATCTTGATGGCTTCCGCCACCCTTTTTACCCCGAGTATCGTGGCCGCGGTTCTCATATCCGTGGATTTATCCTGTGCAATATCAGAGACCTGCGTAAAGGCCTGTGTCATGATGTGTTTAAGTTTTCTTTTTATCTCCGAGGTCCTCCAGAGGAGCCTCTGCATTCCCTGTAGCCACTCGAAGTATGAGACAACAACGCCTCCGGCGTTGGCGAGAATATCGGGGATTATGATAACGCCCTTTTCACTCAAAATACTATCGGCCTCGCTTGTGATAGGGCCGTTGGCGCCCTCGGCTATAAGTTTTGTCCGGATGGACTTCACGTTGTTTTTATTAATTTGACCGCAGATGGCCGCAGGGATGATAAGGTCTACTTCTCTGGCAAGGAGCTCGTCATGGGTAAGGTCTTCCGAGCCTTTGAATCCCCATAAGGAGCCTGTATTTTTCTTGTGCCTGCTTACGGAGCCTATATCAATGCCGTGGGGGTTGTATATGGCGCCTCGCGAATCAGCGAGGCCGACGATGGTGGCTCCGAGGAGCTGAAGGAGCCTTGCGGCGTATGCACCGACGTTGCCGAAGCCAAGGACGCTCGTCCTTAATCCTTCTACGCAGAGGTCGTTGGCCTTAAGGGCCTCGAGTATGATGATGACAAGCCCCTCGGATGTGGCTGTTTTTCGCCCCTTGGAGCCGCCGAGAGAGACTGGTTTGCCTGTGACTACCTCTGGCACGGTAAAACCCTTCATCATGGAAAAGGTATCCATTATCCATGCCATTACCTGCTCGTCTGTGTACATATCAGGGGCGGGGATGTCTTTTTCAGGACCTATAAGGGGGAATAACTCATAGGTAAAGCGTCTTGTAAGCCGTTCTTTTTCGCCGATGGAGAGGGCTTTGGCATCGCAGTCAACACCTCCCTTGGCCCCGCCGAAGGGTATATCCACAACAGCGCACTTCCATGTCATAAGGGCCGCTAATGCCGTTACCTCGTCAAGTGTAATGCCGGGGTGGTATCTTAGGCCGCCCTTGCCCGGGCCGCGGGACATATCGTATTGGACTCGGTAGCCTGTGTAAAAACTCATGGAGCCGTCGTCCATCTTAACGGGAATGCTTACTGTAAGCGAGCGCGTGGGCTTGCAGAGGCGCTTGTATATGCTGTCGGAGAGGTTTAAGTATTTGTTTGCCCGTTTAACGGCGGAGAGGGTCTCACTGAAGTAGGCTGGTTTTTTCATAATATATGGACCCTCCGGGTTGGCGAGATTTTTTATATCATACCGCTTAATTAAAAGGTAAAAGAGGGCTTTTGTCAAGGAGGCCGTATGTACCCGGGGTATGAGAAATTTTTTTCAGGCCCTCTTGCTGACAACTCTGTTCTGCCTCGCCGGAGGCTTCCCCTTGACACCGGGGGCCTCTCAACCTAAATTACAGGTAAGGCCATTGATGTCGATATCTTAAATCAGGATATCTCCCTTGGTCTTAAGACGGGAGGTTGATAAAATGAGACTTGATAAATTCACCATAAAATCACAGGAGGCCCTCTCCTCGGCTGAAGAGCTGGCAAGGTCATGGTCTAATCAGGAGATTACACCGGAGCACCTCCTCCTCGCCCTCATAAGGCAGGAAGGGGGCGTTGTGGGGCCCCTTCTCGCGAGACTCGGCACAGAGACGGGGCTTATCTGCACGGGGCTCGAAGGGGCCCTTAAAAAGGCGCCAAAGGTTAGCGGGCAAGGGGCGGAGGTTTATTATTCCTCTGCCGTTAAGCTTATCCTTGAAAATGCCATAAAAAAAACGCGGGATATGAAAGACGCCTTTGTCTCTACGGAGCATCTTCTTCTTGCCATACTTGATGCGCCGGAGTGCGAGGCCGCGGGCATATTAAAGACAAATGGCGTTACCAGCGACGGCATCTTAAAGGCCCTATCTTCCATACGGGGTTCTCAGAGTGTGACGGATCAGGCCCCGGAAGAAAAATATCAGGCCATGATGAAGTATACGCGCGACCTTGTGGAGCTTGCGAGGGCGGAAAAACTCGACCCCGTAATAGGAAGGGACGAGGAGATAAGGCGTGTTATTCAGGTCCTCTCAAGGCGGCGCAAGAATAACCCCGTCCTCATAGGCGAGGCCGGCGTCGGCAAGACGGCCATTGTCGAGGGCCTTGCGCAGAGGATAGTCGCCGGAGACGTGCCCGAGGCCTTGAAAGATAAAAAACTTCTTTCGCTGGACCTCGGCGCCCTTATTGCCGGGGCCAAGTACAGGGGAGAGTTCGAGGACAGATTAAAGGCCCTCTTAAAAGAGATAAGCGAGGCCGCGGGCTCTGTCATACTCTTTATCGACGAGCTCCATACCCTTGTGGGCGCAGGGGCCGCCGAGGGCGCAATGGACGCCTCCAATATGCTCAAACCTGCCCTTGCCCGCGGCGAGCTGCACTGCGTCGGGGCAACGACCCTTGATGAATTCAGAACTCATATTGAAAAAGACGCCGCCCTTGAACGGCGCTTTCAGCCCGTACTCGTGGAGGAACCCTCCGAGGAGGCCGCAGTGGCCATACTCCGGGGGCTTAAGGGGCGGTATGAGATCCATCACGGCATAAGGATATCGGAGAGCGCCGTAGTCGCCGCCGTCACCCTCTCGACGCGCTACATAGCCGACAGGTTCCTTCCCGATAAGGCCATTGACCTTATTGACGAGGCGGCGAGCAGACTGCGGATAGAGATAGACAGCATGCCCACGGAGATTGACCGCATTGAGAGGCGGATGATACAGATAGAGATGGAGTCTCAGTCTCTGGCGAAGGAGACTGATAAGGCCTCCATTGAGAGAAAAGAGAGGCTCGCCGAAGAGCTTGCCGGCCTTAAAGAGACTAATGCCGGGCTAAAGGCGAGATGGAAGAATGAAAAAGAGATAATTTCCTCTATCCGGGCCATTAAAAAAGAGATTGAGGAGGTGAAGATACGCGCCACCGGGGCCGAGCGGGCAGGCAACCTTGCCGAGGCCTCGGAGCTTAAATACGGCAGATTAACGGCCCTTGAAAAGGACCTTGAGGAGGCGAGAAAAAAACTCGAAGGCCTTGGCCACGGCCCGCGTATGCTCAAAGAAGAAGTAGACGCCGAGGACATAGCCCGGGTGGTCTCAACATGGACGGGCATCCCCGTGGAGCGGATGATGGAGGCGGAGAAAGCAAAACTCCTTAAGATGGAGGGCGCGCTCCGAAAGAGGGTTGTCGGGCAGGACGATGCCCTTTCGGCTGTCTCTCGGGCCGTGAGAAGGGCCAGAGCCGGGCTACGCGAGGGTAGCCGCCCCATAGGGTCTTTTATCTTCCTCGGCCCCACAGGGGTGGGAAAGACAGAGACGGCCCGCGCCATTGCCGAGTTTCTCTTTGATGACGAGAAGGCCATGGTAAGGATAGACATGAGCGAATTCATGGAGCCTCATTCCGTGGCGCGCCTCATAGGCTCTCCCCCGGGATACGTGGGTTTTGAAGAGGGCGGATACCTTACAGAGGCCGTCCGCAGGCGGCCCTACGCCGTATTGCTCTTTGATGAGATAGAAAAGGCCCATCCGCAGGTCTTTAATCTCCTGCTTCAGATACTCGACGACGGCCGCCTTACGGACGGACATGGCAGGACCGTTGATTTTACAAACACCCTTATCATCATGACATCTAATACGGGTAGCGAGTTCATCAGTTCCGGTAAGGGCTATGAGCAGATGAAGGCCGGTGTTACAGAGGCCCTCAGGCAGACCTTTAAGCCCGAGTTCCTAAACAGGATTGATGAGATAGTCACCTTTCATGCCCTCTCAAGAGATGTGATGAAGGAGATAGTGGATATTCAGCTTGGCCGGCTCAGCACTCTGCTTCGCGACAAGGGGCTTACAATAAGGCTTACACCGGGCGCGCGGGAGCATCTCGCTGAGGTCGGTTTTGACCCCCTCTACGGTGCAAGGTCTCTCAAGAGGCTTATTCAAAGAGAGCTATTCGACCCGCTGGCTGTAAATATTCTTGAGGCAGGGGCCTCTGATGGTGAGGTCATTGATGTAGACTTTAAGGGCGGTGCAATGGTCTTCACCGCTCGCCACGGGGAAAAAGCTCCCTTGACAAAGCCTTGATTTTTGTTTAAATTTATCTGATTAGCCCCTTTCCGCATTAGAGCGGATTGATAGGTATGCGGTGGCTTTGTATATGGCCCCGGAGCCTGCGCTCCCCGGTCTTCGGCGGCTCGGTCTCCAGGCAACGAGTCAGGTCTGTAGCATAGAGGAGGTGTCGAGTGTCGCCCTCAGGTTGGAATCCGTACAAAGACCTCTTATTTCTTCAGGAGCGCATGAGCCGCGTCTTTGACGAGGCCCTTATGCAGTACAGGGGAGGTGTCGGCCTTGCCTGCGCAGGGACCTTTCCTCCCGTGGATATCTTTGAGACAGATAAAGATATAATCCTGCGCGCGGAGTTGCCCGGTATCGATATAGAGGAACTCGTCATAGAGGTACAAGACAACCTGATTACCCTCCGTGGAGAGCGCAGGCCGAGGCAGCACCACAGAGAGGCAAATTATCACAGTATGGAGCGTTTTTACGGGGTATTTGAACGAGTCTTCTGCCTGCCCCATCAGGTGAGAAGGGCCGATGTAAGGGCCGCCATAAATAACGGCGTTCTTGAGATAACCGTGGCAAAGGTTCTTCTGCCCCTGACCCGTAGCGTAAAGATACGCGTGGAGTGAGCGTAACGCGCCTCGTAGATAGACACCACTGCGATTAGTGCATTTCGTGCCGCAAATTCAAAATATATGCCCATGGAGAGTTAAGACAATGACAGAAGAAAAAAAGAAAACAGCCGAGACAGCCGGGGTATCGAGTCCGGCCCCATCCGAGCCTTCAGAGGCCGGCGCATCGCCCTTGCCGCCCCTTGATTTTACAACCTTTATACTATCTCTCTCCTCTTCAGTCCTGATTAGCCTCGGGGTGCTTGAAAATCCTCTTACCAAGACGAGCAAGAAAGACATCGCGGCCGCTAAACAGACCATTGATCTCCTTGTCCTTTTAAAGGAAAAAACCAGCGGCAATCTTACAGAAGAAGAATCCCGGCTCATAGGGGACATCTTGACGGAGCTACAGTTGCAGTACTGTAGCGCCGCTGAGGGATGACCGCAGACCTTTCGGGAGCCGAGACGAGTCTGTTTTTTGTAAGGCGCGCCGTTCTCCCCATTGGCTTGCTTTATCTTAAATCCAGTTAACTCATGGAGGTTATCTAATTATGACCACAAA
>CAYYUX010000034.1:0-16850 GCA_964474975.1 uncultured Thermodesulfobacteriota bacterium | reverse complement strand
GTATTATTTATGCACTAAGGATAGTCACGCACGTGGCAATAGACAACAGGGTAGACAGGTTTATTTATAATTTATATAACGGCGTAGGCGCCGTCATTAGGGACAAGAGGCAATGACATATATCAGGAAACTCTTTAAGCAGAATACTATTATATCCGCCTCCTATTTCCTTGTTTCGTTATGCGGAATTTTTTCTTTTCCCGTATGGACGCGTTTTTTCACTGTATCCGAATACGGCATTTTGAGTCTAAGTGTCACCACCATCGCATTCCTCGGTTCATTCTCAAAATTCGGCATGCAGCACGCCGCCACAAGATATTACTGCGAGTTCAACTCGCCGGACAGTCATAGACCGATTGAGTCTTACTATTCAACGCTCTTTATCGGAATGATTGTTTCAGGCATCCTCCTCTCAGGGGGCTACTTTGTTTTTTTATCCTCCGGACTAATCCCCGACCTTGGAATTCCCAAAAAGCTCCTTCTTTTTATAACTGTCATCGCCTTCACTGAGGAAATGAAAGGGTGGACAAACGCAACTCTTATTGTAGAACACAAAACTTTTAAGTGGAGCATATACTCCATAGTATCGAGGTATGGTCATTTTCTGCTCAGCCTCCTCTTTGTAGTTTATCTCGGCATGGGTTTATACGGATTTTTTGCCGGACAGACAATAACACAGCTTGTAGTCTTTGTAATGCTTATCTTCCCTTATCTTAAGAGCTCAAAGATAAGGTTTTCAAAATTTTCAGTACCATTCCTGAAGGAGTCCATAGTCTACGGCCTGCCGCTCCTTGGTTTTGAATTGTCCCTGACATTTCTTGCCGTTGGCGACAGGTTTCTAATTAGCTACTTCCTCGGTATAGGCGCTCTTGGTTTATATTCCGCAGGTTATAATCTCTGTACCTTTGCCCTTGGTATGATTGCAGGTCCCTTAAGAATGACAGTGATGCCCATGGCATTTGAATTATGGAAAAAAGAAGGCGCTCAAAAGACCGCCGAATTCCTCGGCAGAGTCCTTAATTATTATTTTCTTGTCGTTATTCCAATTTTTTTCGGTCTCAATTTTCTCGGCAGGGAGCTTCTTTCCTTTATTGCTTCAGAAAAATACGTTAATGCCAGCGTTGTCATCTTTTATGTCAGTTTTGCACTGGTTTTTCAGGGCGTTTATTTTATCTTCGGTATGGGCCTGTACATAAAGAAAAATACGAAGATCCTACTTGCCATAATAGTCTCATCGGCTCTCTTGAACATGCTCCTGAATATTGTTCTCATACCTGCCTTCGGGCTGATAGGCGCCGCAATGGCCACGTGCCTGTCTTTTCTATTCTTTATCGCCGTATTAACATGGTCTTCCTTCAAGATAGTGCGTGTGAAGATAGATTACGTTGGTTTAGCGAGGTATTTAGCGGCTTCGGCCTTTATGATAGGCGTTATATCGATCCCCGGCATAAGGGAACTTCATATCCTTTTTAAGGTGCTTATCGGCGGCGCGGCCTATGCCTCGCTTATCCTTGTCATAGACAGCCAGATCAGGTCTTTGGCCCTATTTGAGCTCGGTACTTTGATCGGCGCCTCAACGAGAAAAGGGTCCATTTGATGTGTACGGCAATGGATTGAATTTACGTATCCACCATAAAAAATGCGGCAGTGATACACTTATTTTCCACAGATACCAATATGGCTGAATGTGCTATAATACTACTTGAAAAACGCCCTTATGAGCAGGAATTTTCAAGAGGGGTAACGCACTTAATGATTGCGGGTAGAGTAATATAAAGGGGCGCGATTTATCTGAGATTGACTCGCCCTTAAACTTACACAACAGGTTGCAGAGGGGGGGCTCCTCCTCAAGTCAAATATATGCTGGGATTAGGTCTTACACAATATATACCGCTTGCGGTTTACATCTCGTTTTTCGTCGCCATTCTCCTGTCTTTTTTGAACAGGACAAGTCTGGCTCTCTTTTTTCTCATACCGCTCATCCCCCAGCAGGTAGTATGGACCAAGCTCTGGGACTACCCTCTGGGCAGGCATCTTATCCTCATCATGATTATTATAGTTATATTCTTTGTATCCATGCAGGGCAAAGACTATGTTTCCAGAAAGGGGGTCTTTACTCCTGCTATTCTTCTTATACTTATCACCTTTGTCGGACTTTTCATTGGAAGTTCCGGTTTCCCCTTGACCCTCGACAACAAGTACTTCAAGATATGGCTTAATTTTATAATAATGCCTCTTCTCTTTGTTGTTGTTTACAAGGGTATCCAAAAAGAGTGGGAGATGAAACTTATAATCTTTTTAATCGCCCTCTCAATGCTTGCCAACTTTTTTCATTTTAGAAGTTCCTTCATGTGGTCAGGCGCCGAGCATTATGATAACACCATGAGGATAAGCATATTCAGCGATCTTGGCCCTAACGAGATGGCCGCCTTCGCTGTGCAGGGAACCATAGCGCTCGGAGCCATCTTTCTTGTGTACAAAAAGCTGTGGAGCAGGCTCTTTTTGGGAATTGTGATATTGGGCAATATATACTTAATACTTTTTTCCTACTCAAGGGCCAATTATATGGCTTTTGTAGTGGGGCTGTTCTTTATCGGAGTATTTAGAAAAAAAGTTGTACTGCTCCTCATTCTTATCGTCGCCCTCATGTCATGGCGCGTCATACTTCCCACTACGGTTACAGAAAGAATAGCCATGACGAAACAGGAAGATGGAGAGCTGGATCATGCCTCGGCCATACGTCTTGTGGTCTGGCGCGAAGGCCTCAGCACCTTTTTAGAACATCCCATGGGGGTTGGTTTTCTGAAGTACGAATCTCTCGGACTCGGGGAACCGGGCGCAAGAGACGCGCATAATATGTGTATCAAGATGCTTGTGGAGATGGGCATACCAGGGCTGGCTATTTATCTGCTTTTGTATATATGGAGTTTCAAGAGCGGTTGGCGATTATACCGCGCCGCGAACAATGATTTTATGCGCGCTCTTGGCCTTGCGCTAATGGGCTGTGTTCTAACTAATTTCATAAGCAATATGTTCGGCCAGAACTGGACCCTTCTCTCCGTTACTTCTAATTATTGGGTTTTTTGGGCCCTCTCCGAGAGGTGTCTTGCAATGTTGCAAAAAGATGCCCTGACCACTGAAGAAAAAAAAATCCCCGTGCTCGTGGAAGGCGCGGCCTTTGAGGGCTAATGGTATTATACAGAGAAAATATTAATTTGAAGATTAAGACAGCCTTGTCATTCGAGGGGGTACTGTATTTTTCAGCCCCTTCGAAGACATGGCGCCGCAGTATGACCGCCCTGTTCAGCGTGTTATTTATAACCCTCTTTTTTTCTGCGGGAAGCGCCTCTGCAGGTACTGCTATCGCACCCAGGCTCTTTTTTTCAGACATACTGAGCGGCCCGAAGACGGGCTGGGAGGGCTCGCACAAGAAGGGCGCCGCTGTTACGGTATGGGGTCTCGGCTTTGGGGCCGCTCGAGGTTCGAGTTATATAACCGTTAACAAGGCGCGGCTATCAAAAGCCTCTGACTACGCCGAGTGGGGGGCCGTGGGGCCGGCGCGCGGGCTGGAGCGCATAACCTTCTGGCTTAACCGTTCAATGGCGGACGGCCCCGGAAGTATCACCGTGACAGTTAACGGCGTCAGCTCCAACACACTGCCATTTACCATAAGGGCAGGTAATATCTACTTTATCTCTCCTTCAGGTTCCAATAAAAACAATGGTAGATACTCCTCTTCTCATGCCTTTCACAGGGGACCATGGGCCGATTTTTATAAGGCCAACTTCTATTCCAACCACAGCCTTGAAGACGGCGACATAGTCTATGTCCGTTCCGGCACATATACCGCCATTGAAGAGGAAAATTTTGCCATGCACATACGTGACCGCAGTTGCACCGCCTCCCTTCCATGCGCCGTGGTTGGCTATCCCGGAGAGTCTATGCCCGTAGTCGATACTCCCCGTACGGAGATATATCAGGAGTTTGCAAGGGGCTACAGGACAGACTACTGGACCATGGCAAAGATTAAATTTCAAAACGGTATTGATGCCTTTCATATCTCAGGCGACGGATGGAGGTTGGTTGGATGCTCTTTTACAGGTTATAAGACCGACTCATGGACAGGCGTAATCAGTCCCACTGCATCAGATAACGGAAGCTATCTCGGACTTTTGTTCAAGGACTCTGGTTATGACTACTACAAGCACGCCATATATTCGACATGCCGGAACGGGGACTCAGAGGACCTCCCCATAACCCATCTGGAAATAGGCTGGAATGAGGTAGACAACTGGATAGGGGATCACGGCGCCCCAAGACACCTCGGCGGCGCGGCATTCAACTTCAGGGCCAATTCTACGGCTAATATCATAAGCGGAGTTTATATACACGACAACTATATGCACGACAGCCCCTCGGCTCAGTTCTACTACAACGAAGAAGAGGCTGATAATATTTATATATATAATAATCTTCTCGTTAATACAGATCAGCTCGGTGCGCGTACGGCCAAGTTTAATCTTCAGCTTGAAGCCGTAGGGGGGGTCAGGCACTTCTACGTATACAACAATACCTTTTATAACAGCTCTTCGAGTACTGGCGGCACCTATATTATAGGCGCCCGCGGACATATAGGTGGCAAGGCCCTTGTATACTCAAGGAACAACATATACTATAATCTCAGACCTGATACGAGCTACTTTTATAATAACGGCTACGGCGGTTCCATAATAAACTCCCAGAACGACCTCTTCTACGGATCCGGACTGCCTGAATCCTATCCCGGGAATAAATACTACAACTATACCTCTGCCATAACAGAACATGACCCCCTCTTTGTAAACGCTCCTGCCTACAACCTGCGGCTCAAGAAGGGAAGCCCTGCCATAGACAAGGGGACGAGTTCCAGGGAGGTAACCGACGTTGTCGGCGCGGATTACAGGGGTCTGCCGCGGCCCGGGAGAAAGGCCTTTGATATCGGCGCATATGAATATGGTGAATAGTCTTCTTTTTTTTAAAAAAACAGGAAAATACCTTTGAAAATATTACAGCTTATTAGCAGTTACGGGTTTTTCGGTTCCGAAAACGTAGTTTTTGAACACGCCATGGAATTAAAAAAAAGGGACGTGGAAAACACAATAGGCGTATTCGAGAACTCCCATAATCCCCATACGGAACTCTATGAGAGGGCCTCTGAGGCAGGCCTGAATGCCGTTGTATTCAAGTGCAACGGCAAGGTCGATATCGGAGCCATCAATGCCGTAAGGACTTATATCCGCGATGAAGATGTGGACGTCCTTCACTCCCACGGCTACAAATCCAACATATACGGCTTTGCCGCGTCCAAGCTCACGGGAAGGCCCATTGTCTCAACATGCCATAACTGGATTGCGGCGGACCTGAAGACGAGGCTTTATTACAAGATTGACAAGCGGATTCTTCCTTACTTCAATAAAGTGGTGGCCGTATCTGATGCCATAGTAAAAGAGCTTGCTGTTATCGGCGTAAAGCCCGACAAGGTGGAGTTAATATTCAACGGCATTGGCACGGAGCGTTTCAGAGACGTTGACCGCTCCATGCGCAAGGAATTCGGCATAGGCGAAGGGACAATGGTAGTAGGCTCCGTTGGGAGGCTCGTTGAAGAAAAAGGCCTTGACCTTCTCCTTGAGGCGGCGGCCTCCGTGCTTGTGCGCTTTCCAAAGACTGTCTTTCTTCTTGTAGGCGACGGCCCCCTGCGCGCGGCCCTCGAAGACAAGGCCACGGCCCTTAATATAAGTGATAAAATTATATTCGTCGGCATACGTAAAGACATCCCAAGGGTATACTCGGCCTTTGATATTTTTGTACTTCCCTCTCTCCTTGAGGGCCTGCCTATGGTTCTTCTTGAGGCCATGGCCGCGGCAAGACCCATACTTACATCATCCGTTGGTGCAATACCAAAGGTGATAAACGACGGCAGACAGGGACTTCTAATCCCACCCGGCGACGTTGGTGCAATTGAAGGAGGACTGCTTCGCCTACTCGGAGACAGGGACTTCTCCGATAAACTCGGCAAGGGCGCCTTAAAGAGGCTTGAAGAGGGGTTTTCATCGTCGTACATGTCTTCAAGATATATAGAGGTTTACGAGGAGTCTATGGGGCTTGGCAAAAAGGGCCGGGCTTACGGCGAGAGCGCCGTAAGCACCATCAACTAAATAATAATATGAACAAAAGGCTTAGAAAAATATTACGGCCGCTACTTTACAAAGGGCTAAAAGTTGCAACAGAGGTCTCAAACCTCCTGCCGAAGGCCTGCGGCCGCACACCTGTGCTTCTATACCACAGAGTCTGTCCGCTCCGCTACAGGAAAGCCTTTAGTTATGCCAATGTCTATCCCGAGGACTTCGATAAACAGATGGCTTTCCTGAGCCACGGCTTCGAGACGCTGACAGTGACAGGATTTTTGGATAGAGCGGCCCATGGAGAACTTACCGGTCGTGAAGTCTGCGTTACCTTTGATGACGGTTTCAGGGATAATTACATATACGCGCTCCCGATACTGGAAAAATACGGCGTTAAGGCTACGTTTTTTCTGGCCACGGCATCTATCGGCACAGAAAGCCCATTCCCATGGATGGCCCTTGACGATGGCGCAAGGAGTGACATGGCCGAAAATATTAACAGATGGCTCCCCCTTTCATGGAATGAGGTAAGGGAGATGAGAGACAAGGGCATGGAATTCGGCACTCATACACATACCCATACACGGGCTCTCTCACGTATGAGCGGCGATGAGGCATGGAAAGAACTACGAGACTGTACGAAAAAATTTACCGAAGAGCTCGGCTCTCCCCCGGAGGTTTTCAGCTATCCCCATGGGACTAGCAAGGATTTTAACGCCACTCATGTGGAGATGCTCAAATCCCTTAATTACCATGCGGCGCTCACGACTAATATCGGCAGAAACGCACTCGACGAGGACCTTTTTTACATGAAGAGGCTTATAGTATATGAAGAAGATTCGCTTCGCGAGGTAAAGAAAAAAGTTCAGGGTGCATATGACATTGTAGAGGGGATGCAACGGTTGTGGCTCTCTCTTGCCGGATCTGTGCCTATGAAGGAGCAGATGGAAGGGAATTCAAAAAGGGCCATAGAGAGGCATTAGAAAGCCCTATGACTATTATGAATAAAAAATCGTCTTCAAAAAAACCGCTTGTCTCGGTCATAATCCCCGTATTCAACGAGCAGAGATATATTGCCTCCTGTCTCGATTCTGTCATAGCCCAGAGTTATGATAAGGAGTTGATGGAAGTTCTGGTCCTCGACGGCATGTCCGCAGATGATACAAGGGATATCATCGGTGATTACGCACGGCGCCACCCGTACATAAGGCTTATTGATAACCCCACAAGAACGGCCCCCACTGCCCTTAACAGGGGAATTAAAGCCTCATGCGGAAGATACATAATAAGGCTCGACGCACACGCGAGGTACGCAGATGATTATATTTCAAAGTGCGTGGAGACCCTTGAGGGGTCTGATGCCGCAAATGTAGGCGGCCCCATTACAACTCTTCCCGGAGCCCATACCCCCGTGGCCGCGGCCATCGCCCTTGCCACATCACATCCATTCGGCGTAGGCAACTCTCATTTCAGAACCTCACGGGAGAGGCGCTATGTCGATACCGTACCCTTCGGGGCTTTTAAGAGAGAGGTCTTCGAAAAAGCGGGGCTCTACAACGAGCATCTCATACGCAATCAGGACATTGAGCTTAATTACCGATTAAGAAGACGAGGCATGAAAATACTGCTCAGCCCGGATATAAAATCATTCTACTACAACAGGGCGTCCCTTTCCGGGCTATGGAGACAGAACTTCGCCAACGGCATGTGGAACATATTGACTCACGCGGTGAGCGAAAGCCCGCTCTCGATCCGCCATTATGTGCCATTGTTTTTCGTGGCAAGCCTCGCCCTCGGTATCGTATTTTCGCAGGTACACCCGATAGGGCGTCTTTTTTTCGCGGCAGTGATGGCAAGCTACGCGGCGGCCAATCTGTATTTTTCCATAAAACTGGGCATGCAAAAAAGGCCCCGGCTCATCCCCTATATATCTGCCGCCTTCGCGGCCCTTCACTTCAGTTACGGCATAGGTTCCATGTGGGGACTGATCCGTGTAAGGGGCTGGAAGAGGGGACTTAAAAAAGACGTTACAGGGACGAAGAGCGATAATGAAGTCGATATATGTAATCCCTGATGTAAGGGGATAGACGCTTAGTTACGCAAAATCCTCCTGACTTCCGACATTGGACTAAAAATTTTTGCAAGGACATATTGACATTGGTAATGGAAAACACACACTCCTATCTGATTGTTTTCGCGGCCGCTTTTCTAACAACCCTCGCGGCAACACCTATTGCGAGAAAGGCCGCCGTGGCCTTTGGGGTCTATGACAGACCTGAGAACGAGCTGAAGGTGCATAAAAAACCCATTCCCTATCTTGGCGGTCTTGCCATACTTGCAGGCCTTGCCCTGCCCATGTTCGCAGTAATCAGGAATATGCCTTCTGAACCCATGCTTTTGACGGGCCTCTGTATAGCGGCGGCCCTTATTACCATCCTCGGAGTCCTTGACGATATCTATGATATAAAACAGCATTACAAGTTCTTTATCCAGATAGCCGTAGCTCTCGGCCTTGTGGCCGCAGGTTTCAGGGTGGAGGTCTTACCCCTACTGCCCTTTGTTATAATCATTACGGTTTTTTTAATCGTCGGCGTCTCAAACGCCCTGAATCTCTTTGACGGCCTTGATGGCCTCGCCTCCGGGGTGACGGCAATTGCCGCAATATTTTTCTTTATTATATTTGCCGCCAAAGGCGATATCCTCGGCATGACCCTTGCCGCATCTCTCGCAGGGGCATGTCTGGGTTTTCTCGTATTCAATTTCAACCCCGCCTCCATCTTCATGGGCGACGCCGGGAGCATGTTAATTGGCCTCATGCTTGCCGTACTCATGATACGAAACGCAACTGCCGCCTATGACTTTACCTCGTTCTTCGCTTCTATACTCATCTGCGGAGTTCCTATACTCGATACGACTCTGGCATTTACAAGGAGGTACCTTAACAAGAAGCCTATTTTTACCGGCGACAGGAGTCACATCTACGATCAGCTCGTGGACAGGGGATTTTCCGTTAGAAGAACAGCCTTTGCATGTTATGCCCTTGGCGCTGTATTCGGTATTGCGGCCCTTTTTCTGAGAACCCTGCCTATGTTCTGGGGGTTTGCGGTATTTGCCCTTATTGTTCTCGGCTCTGCCGCGGCGGCCATGAAATTAAGGATGCTTACAATAGATGTCTAACCTTTTTATATTTATTGGATAAGGAACTGAACATGAAGATTCGCCTTTCAAGCCCCGACATATCAGATCTTGAGATACAGTACGTTAACAAAGTCCTTAAGACAAGAGACTTAAGCCTCGGCCCAATGCTGGGCAAATTCGAGAACGCCTTTGCCAAGCGCGTAGGAAGTAAATACGCAGTTGCCGTCAACAGCGGCACAAGCGGTCTGCACCTTATTGTAAGGGCCCTCGGCATAGGGAAGGGCGATGCCGTAATAACAACGCCTTTCAGTTTCATTGCTTCGGCTAACTGCATGCTTTTTGAAGGAGCGAAGCCCCTCTTTGTGGACATTGACGAGAAGACGATGAACATAGACAGTGAAAGGATTAAAGAGGCCATCAAAGGGCTCGATAGTCCTCCAAAGGCCATACTGCCCGTACATGTCTTTGGTTATCCATGCGATATGGACGCCATCATGGATATATCGAAGACTTACGGCATGGCAATAATAGAAGATTCCTGTGAGGCGCTCGGCACTGAGTACAAGGGGCGCATGGTCGGCACACTGGGTAACGCCGGAGTCTATGCCTTTTATCCCAATAAGCAGATAACTACCGGTGAGGGCGGTATGATTGTTACCGATGACCCGGATATAGCGGCCCTTTCGAGGAGCATGAGGAACCAGGGCAGGGGGGATAAGGGCGGCTGGTTCGCCCATGAGCGCCTTGGATATAATTACAGGATAAGCGACGTAAGCTGTGCCATCGGCTTGGCGCAGTTGGAGAGGCTCAACGAGATAATAGCCAAAAGGGCGCGCGTGGCCGAGTTATACAGAGAGAGGCTCTCCGGAGTCGAGGGCCTGACACTGCCGCCGGGTTATGAGATAGAAAGAATGAGCTGGTTTGTCTACGTAGTGCGTCTGCATGCCGAATATACACGAAAGGACAGAGAGAGGGTGCTTGAGGGGCTGAGAGCCGCCGGGATAGGCTGTAGCAACTACTTCAGCCCTATACACCTGCAGCCATTTTACAAAGAGATGTTCGGATTTAAAGAGGGGGATTTTCCCGTGACCGAGGCCGTAGCCGACAGGACTTTGGCACTGCCCTTTTACAACGACCTTACGGAAGATGAAATTGAGTGCATCGCAAAAACACTGAGAGGGTTGGTTTGATGGCGCGAAGTAAAGAGAGTGGGCCGAAAATTTTCATGATTCCAAAAAATCATGTTTATATAACAAGACTCAAGAAAAATCTTGAGGACGCGGGCTGTAGCGTCGTAATTCTAAAGCCATTCCATTACTCTACTTTCAGCAACCTATACAAAATCATCAAGTACAGGCTGAAGGGTTTCAGGGTAATCCATGTGCATTGGATGTATATCTTTCCCATGCCTTTTGTTATGAAGGGTTTTTATTATATGTGCCGGCTCCTGGGTATAAAGATAGTATGGGAGATGCACAATATCGTACCCCACAAATGCTCTGAGCAGAAAAGGTCTAACTCAAGGTGGTTTTTCGAGAGGGCGGCCGCTGTTATCTTCCACTCAAAGAGTGATGTTGCAAGGTCCAGGGAGCTCCTCGGCACCTCGGTTAAGAAGAAGCATATTG
The DNA here is from genome assembly GCA_964474975.1 of uncultured Thermodesulfobacteriota bacterium. Classification (GTDB taxonomy): domain Bacteria; phylum Desulfobacterota; class GWC2-55-46; order GWC2-55-46; family JADFVP01; genus JAJRZX01. Next base: position 5,926 of record CAYYUX010000034.1, on the reverse strand, counting down.
TAATACCACATGGTAATTTTAATGATATATACAAAAATACAATCAGCAAGGATGAGGCGAGAAAACGCCTGAAGATACCCGCTGGAAAGAGGGTAATACTCTGCTTCGGCTTTCTGAGAAAAAACAGGGGCTACGAGTATCTAATCGAGGCCACGGAGAAGATGAAGGATACGTTGGTACTCGTCGCAGGCGGAGTGCAGGACAAGGGCGTATTGAAGATGCTCGGCGAGTTCGAAAAAAAAACGCCCAATCTCAGGCTCTACTGCAGATACATTCCCGATGATGAGGTACAGGTATTTTTCAATGCCTGCGACATAGTGGTTCTGCCCTATACCGATATCACTACCTCTGGCGTGATACCGCTCTCTTATGCCTTTGCGAGGCCTGTAGTGAGTTCCAAAATCGGCGGCATCAATGAAGTCGTCACAAAAAAAACCGGTGTCCTTGCGCCTAAGTGCGACGCCGATGCGCTAAGGGAAGCAATTGAGAGGCTTTTTGAAGCGGATTACGAGGCCATGGGCACAGAGGCGCAGACCTTCGCCGAGCAGAAGTTCAACTGGCAGGCAAATGCAAAAAAGATAAAGGCACTTTACGAAGCGCTGTAATATAAAATAGTTGTTAAATTTTCTTTTTATTACAACCATGAATCGGGTGGCATTATGAACTTTAATGATGAGTGCAAAAATAACAACAAGGTTTTAGACGAGAATGAATCCCTTGATGAGAGACTTCACCGCTACAGGGTACCTATAGCAATCGCCTTTCACCTGAGCGCTGTGATAGCCGCTTATTTCGGGGCTTTTATCATCAGGTTTGATATGGGACTGCCGAGAGAGTACCTCGGTCTTATCTTCACCACCTTGCCGCTACTCCTTATTTTCAGGGGCGGGGCCTTCTTTTACTACAAGTTCTATTCCGCCTCGTGGCGTTTTGTGTATCTTAAAGACATCTTTGATGTTATCAAGGCCGTAACGGCAGGCTCGGCTATCTTCATAACCGTCATGGTCTTCTCCAATAAGATAGACGGCTTCCCGCGCTCCATATTCCTCATAGAACCCATGCTGACGGTTCTATTTATTAGCGGCACCAAGCTCTTTTACAGATACTTCCGTGAGTTTTATCATCAGAAAGAACATAAGATAACAAAGAATCTCCTCATAGTAGGCGCCGGGAAGGCCGGCGTAATGGTCTTGAACGAACTGCGCGGCAACAAGTCCCTTGGCATAAGGGCGGTAGGCTTCATTGATGACGGAAAGTATCAGCGAGGCACCACTGTTCAAGGCGTTCCTGTCCTCGGCAGTACAGCAGATCTCCCGGAGATTATCAAGACTGAAGGGATTGACGAGGTCATAATTGCCATTCCATCCAGTGGTCACAAGGAGGTCACAAGGGTCTCGGATATCATCCACTCATGCGGCATACGCGCCAATGTCATGCCGAGCCTCGGCAAGATTATACAGGACGGTAGGGTCAGAAGCCCCATAAAAAACATCTCAGTAGACGATCTCCTTGGCAGGCGCGTCATAAAATTCAGCCGCGCATCAGACCTTCGCATCATGGGAGAAGAGATTACAGACAAGGCCGTACTCGTTACCGGTGCCGGAGGCTCCATCGGATCTGAACTCTGCAGGCATGTGGCCTTATACGCACCGAGCATTATTGTCCTTTTTGAGAGGCACGAGACAAGCCTTTACGATATTGAACTCGAAATGCGCAAGAATTTTCCAGATATCGAAGCCTTGCCTGTAATAGGAGACCTCAAGGATGAGACAAAGCTTGATGAAGTAATCCGAAACCACAACATAAACCTTATCTATCACGCCGCGGCTTACAAGCATGTTCCAATGATGGAAAGGGAACCCCTTGAGGCCGTAAAGAATAATATATTCGGGACGTTGAACCTTGCCAGAATCGCCGTTAAAAACAAGGTGGATAAGTTTGTCCTTATATCCACGGACAAGGCCGTTAACCCCGCGAATGTCATGGGCGCGACAAAGCGCGTCACCGAACTCATAGGACAGGTGATGAACGGCGACGGAACCATGTTCGTAGCCGTGCGTTTCGGAAACGTCCTTGGCAGTAACGGCAGTGTAATACCCATATTCAGGCGGCAGATTACCGAAGGCGGTCCCCTTACCGTGACTCACCCCGAGATGACAAGATTTTTCATGTCCATACCAGAGGCCGTCCAGCTGGTTATGACCGCCGGGGCCATGGGCAAAGGCGGCGAGATATTCCTTCTTGATATGGGCGATCCCGTAAAGATACTTGATGTGGCAAGGGCGCTTATAGAGCTATCCGGCCTTGAGGTGGATAAGGACGTTGAGATTCAAATCAGCGGTGTGCGGCCCGGCGAGAAACTCCACGAGGAGCTATACTGGCATGGCGAGGGCATAGCCCCGACGGAAAACAGGAAAATAACCATGCTTGAGCAGGCCCCCCCTGAGAGAGAGATTGTCCTTGACTGCATAGAAGGCATGAGGGAGTTGGTGGAGAAGAGAGACCTTAAAGGCGTTGCCGCCTCTATCCTGAAGGTTGTGCCTGAGGCGACGCTGAGCATAGAATAGGCGGCCCTCGAGGGCATTATTCAGGGCCTGCGGTCTTATTGCCTGATGACTATGTCTTCCGTTGCAAAGCACTGCCGTATTTTTTAAACTTCCAGCTCCCCGACCCTTATCTTCTTGAATGCGCCTTTTTTGCCGGGGTTTTCATAGACACCAATCCCTCTTTTATGAGCGTTACGAAGATATTGGTCTGAAAGTATAACCTGGCCGCGGCTCTCCATCTCTTTCTTTAGAAAGCTCCTGCTAAGGGAATCAATGGCCACGGGGTCTTTCGAGACAAAAAGTCTGTTTGGAGATTGCCCTCCGAGAGTAGACCATCTTTCAGGGCTACCTCCATGTTGGTGAGTCCTGCCGAAAAGGGCGTCCATTACCACAAGCCTTGTCTTGGTTCGTATCTCTTCATGGGCGTTTATGTCTGCGATACTCTCATCAATAATCGGCGGGTGAAGGTATATGGGAGATTGGCTTCCGTCGCTGAACCTTACTGTACCGTAATGATTTTTCAGAGCTCCGGATATCGCGACAAACTGATGGCTCTTCATAATGGGGATGTTTATGATATGGCGGCTCGATGTGACGACCTTTGGGATGTAGCACTTTATCGGTCTGCCCTCGAGGTTAGTCACCTTGTTGGACATCTTTATTTCTGCTCCGAGGTCTGCCTCTGCGAGGGCAGGGCCGCCGAAAGCCTTGTAACGCAGTTTTCTAATGAATGCGTCGCCTTTTGATTCTATATAGTTAATAGGGTAATCAATTCGACTACGCATCTCGTCTGTTATGACCCTGCACATCTCGTAAACCGTTATATCCGCAGGTCTGGCACCGAGGAATTCAACAAGGCCGCTGATAACGGCGTTGATGACTGCGGGAGAGGTTACATATCCATGAAAGCCTTCGTGTAGATCATTGAGGTTGGGCTTTATGGCTATCTTATCTCCGGTGCGGTAAGCGGCAAAGACAGACCTCCAGGCCCGCTTATCAGTTTTCTCTCTTGTCAGAGCTTGCATGGCACTGTTAAGCATGATGCGGACCTGCCCCTTATCGATGAAATCCACATAAGGGTATGTGGAGAAGTCCCAAGATGTGACACCGGGCGAGTGTACGGCAATTACCTTAGGTGTATGGGATTGATCCTTCATGACGCGGCGGCCATGTTTCAATACTGCCGCCATTACTGATTCGGGGTTAAGGGCTGAGTGCGCCAGCACAGTGGAAACCGCAGTTGCAAGAGCGCCGAAAAGAAAGGTTCTTCTGGATATCTTCATGATAATAAAACCTCAGAAAGCTATCTTTACTTTTTTGTCCCGTTCTTTTTTCTCAAGGAGATACCTTTCTATAACACCTTCATCTACTTTTTTCCATACATCTCTCAGTACTTTAGCCGTAACATGTTTTTTGAGGTAAAGCCTGCCCTTGACCTCGAGGGGGCGGCTCTTAACGATGCCTTTTTCAATATCTTCAATGGCCTTCACCATTAGCTCCACACCGAGTTTCACGACCTTCACATATAGGCTCTCATGGTTGTCTCCAGAGCTTATCACGGGCCTGCCCTGAAAGATTATATTGCCGTCGTCTATGCCTTTGCTTACATAATGGACGGTGGCGCCGACGTATTCGGGCTCTTCGTTGTATACGGCCCAGAGTGTCGTCCATACACCACGGTAATGCTGGGCAAGTCCCCCGTGGAGGTTCAGCGCGCCTTTGCGTGGAATGGATATAATAGGCTCCCTTATTATGGAGGCCCCGCAAAGCGCTATTACATCAGGGGCTATATCCCTTATGGCCTTTACATATTCATCGTTATTTATGGCGTTGACACCGGTGGTGTAAACAACCTTAATGGGCCGCCCCGAGGTATTTATCTCCAACCCCTCGTCTCCAAAGCCATTGATGAGTATGGCATCGGCCCGTTTTCGAAGTTTTTTTCCGTAGAGTTCCTCTTTTATTCTATCGGCGATGAGGCCCGGTCCTTTTAAATACTTGAGGCCGCGGCGCAGACGCTCCACACTCCCTCCGCTGTCTTCGTCCTGTTGTTCCACGAAGACAGCCTTTACGTTAACCCTCTTTATCAGCTGATTGGCAAAGTATATATCCGAGATATCCGGGCTTACAATGACCACCACACTCGGCCGTTGATATGTCTTATTTGATTTTTTTTTCATCTTACGATGCGATTTTGCCAAGGGTTTTTTTGAGGTAATGGGAGCATGTCTCTCCAAATGTAGGGTAGTAGCCCCGCATCACGCAGTTTTTGCATATGGCTATCTCATGAGCTTTCTGGCTCTTCACAAATCTTCTGTGCCTGATGTTGCCCCAGATCTCATCAAGGGTATTTTCAAGGAGGTTTCCGATAGTATATTTATTATACATGGGGCAGGGGGTTACGTTGCCAAGGGGATCAACTGTTACGAAGGTCGAAGCGATAAGGCACCTTCTGTCAGGGTGTATCCCTGCAGTAAAGGCCTCTGCGCCAGAGGCTTCCACGGCTCCGCTGTTTATGTATATCGGTCTTTCGGGATCACCGCATTTTGCCCTCTTTACCGAGTCCATGAATATCTTAACCTGCTCGGGAGTAAGAAGGTGAGAGCTGTCTTCAGTGGTTATGAAGTAGGGTTCGGGCTTTATCCCGTCTATTACAGATTTTTCTATGTTCTCGTTGGTAAACTCGCAGACCACCCTCGGATATAGTGCGTCCACGGGGAATTGCCTGAGAAAATCAACGACCTTTTCAAAATGGTTGTAGTTAAGGTTGGATATTGTGGTGCATATAACAATATAGGGGGTTGTGCCGGCGCCGCGTTCGCGGCAGAGGTTCTCAATGGCATTGGCCACGAGGTTGAAGGCGCCGGTCTGGCCGCGGATCTTGTCGTTCTCAACGTCCACGTCGTCAAGAGAAAAGTATATGGTCCCCAATCCGCTTTTAACCAGTCTGCGCGCGGCGTCTTTGTCAAGGAGCAGGCTGTTGGTGGGAAAGAAGGTCTCTATACCGCTATCCCTGCAATAGCTGATGACATCATAGATAATGTCTTTTCTGAGTAGGGCGTCTCCGCCGAATATTTCGAGGCTTCTTACGCCGCCTGCCTTAAGGCGGTCAAGTATTATCTTCCATTTATCCCAACCGAGTTCAGTCTCAGAAGACTCCTCTGCATTTCTCTTCCATATGTTGCATGTCTTGCATCTGCTTGTGCAACGGTAAGTGAGGTATATCATGGAGTCTATGGCGCGAAATTGTCTGGCGCTTAATTCCCTCATAAGGCTCTTTGTGAACTCGTCGAATGGCAGTGATAGTGTCATAATTTTCGCTCTTTTGTCTTTAATTGAGGCTGAGATGCCCTTTTTTCCGATTTTTTCTTTAACTTATT
>CAYYUX010000033.1:0-16872 GCA_964474975.1 uncultured Thermodesulfobacteriota bacterium | reverse complement strand
AAGTCAAAGAAAAACACCGTTGACCCCAGCGGGATTATCGAGAGGTACGGCGCCGATACGACACGTCTTTTTTCGCTATTCGCGGCGCCGCCTGAGCGCGACCTTGAGTTCAGCATAGACGGCGTGGAGGGCTCGTACAGGTTTCTCGGCAGGGTATGGCGCCTTGCTGTGGATAATCTGAACCTACTTGCAGGGGTTAAGCCATACAGCGCCAAGAGGGACGGCCCCCTTGAGGCGGGTCCCCTTAAAGAACTGCATCAGGCCACGCACAGGACCATCCAAAAAGTTACCCATGATATCGGCGAGCGCTTTCATTTTAATACTGCCATAAGCTCTGTCATGGAGCTTGTGAATGTCATATACGGGGCGCTTGGGAAGTCCGATGGCCTTTTAAATTCAGGCTCCGGTCCCGCTGTTTTAAGAGAATCCGTAGAGGCCGTTATCCTCCTCCTCTCGCCCTTTGCCCCGCATATCACGGAAGAGTTATGGGCAAGGCTCGGCGGTGCGGAGGCAACACCTCTATACAAGACCTCATGGCCGGAGTATGATGAAGAGGCCGTAGTGCGCGAAGAGGTGACCCTTGTGGTTCAGATAAACGGCAAGGTGCGGAGCAGATTTTCCGTAGCGCCGGATGCATCAGAGGATGATGTCATGGAGATGGTGAAAAAAGACGAGCCGTTAAGGCCATGGTTGGAGGGCAAGGAGATAAAAAAGGTGATTTATGTGCCGGGACGTATACTTAACATGGTGGTAAGGTGATAAAAAAAAGAGCGGTAATATCCCTGTTTGTCCTCTGTCTGACGGCGCTTACGCTTACGGGTTGCGGCTATCATATCTCCGGTAAATCAGGGGCAATGCCCGGTAATATTCAGGACCTTACCATTCCCGTCTTTGTTAACTTGACGAATAAGCCCGATATTGAAGGCCTTATTACAAGCTCCTTTATCAGCGAGTTTGTCACGACAGTCAATGTCAACGACGAGGCCGCCTACGTGATGAATGGTGTTATTACCTCTTATGGCTTAAATGGAGTTTCCTTTACTGGAAAGGACATAACTCAAGAGTACAGGCTCTCCGTTAGCGTTAGCGTCAGTATAAAGAATAAAACAGACGGCCGCATAATTTGGGAAGATAAGGCAATTAAAGACTACGAGGACTTCAAGGTTGATACCGCCGATGTTACGCACACCGAGGAGGTTGAGATAGCGGTCTTCAAAAAACTCACAAAAGATATGGCGCGAATGGTAAAGGAGCGGATGCTTGAGGGCTTTTAGCCCCGAGCGCGCCGGCTCAATGAAAGAGGCCTCCCTGTGAAAAGAAGATCATTCAATAAACCCGTCTATCTCGTATACGGCCCGGAGAGCTGTCTCATCGACGATTTTTTGGAACAGCTGAGGGGCTCCGTCGTGACGCCGGGTTTTGAGTCCATGAATTATCATGTCTTTTACGGCGAGGGCCTTGATATTAGCGAGGCCCTTACAGAGGCGAATACCATGCCCGCCTTCTCAGAGAGGCGTGTAATCGTCGTCAAAAAGGCCGCGTCCCTCCGGGCAGGGCAGAAAGAGGCCGTTCTGGAATATCTCTCCAACCCTTCGCCATGGTCTGTTCTCGTTCTTGTGACCAATGACGCCAAGTCCGGTATTAAGGGAAAATTGCTTGATGCCATCAGGGCAAAGGGCGAGGTTCGGGTCTTACGGACGCCCGGGGCGGAAAGGGCCGATGAATGGATAGCCTCTGAGGCGAGGGCAAAGGGCAAGACCATAAGCCCTGAGGCGCGCGAGAGGCTTATAGGGCTAACAGGCGGCTCGCTTACGGCAATGAAGTCGGAACTGCAGAAAATCATACTTTTTACAGGTGACAAAAAGCGGATAGATCTCGATGATGTGGCCGAGGCAGGCCTTGACGTAAAGGTCGATACCATCTTTGGCCTGACGGACGCGATCGGCAAGAGGGACATTAAGAGCGCTTTTTCTCTATACGCCAGGCTTTCTACGGAGCCGTCCCTTGGTATAGTTGGGCTCATCGCAAGGCATATGCGTGTACTTATCAAGGTAAAGACCGCTATGAGGGACGGCCTTCCCGGCAATAAACTGGCCTCTATAGCAGGCGTGCCGCCTTTTACCATTAAAAAATATGTGGATAGCGGCCGTTTATTTACTATCGGAGAGCTGAAGAGGGCGTTAAGGTGCTTATTTGATATGGACACAAGCCTCAAGACCAGCGCCCTTCCCGAGGATGTGGCCATGCCGGAGCTTATCATGCGGCTCTGCCTTCCTCCCAAAAGGGGCCTTTAAGACCTTTTTTTTTGAAGAGCCGAATTTATATTATACTTGTTAATTAAAAAAGCCGCCCCATTCGGGGCGGCTTTTGAGAGCAAATTTTTTGTTATCACCCGGCCTCGTTAGAGATGATGGGGTGAGGGTATGATTAAAAATAAAGGCCCCGGGACGTGAGAGTAAAAATTGTCTTTTGAGCTTTGGCGCCTGTTTGACTCTTAATGAAAGCCCTTCTCTGGAAAGCCACAGGTTCAAATCAGACTGGGAGTTGAATCCGCCTCGGGCCTGAAAACTGCCCCGTTGTTAAATATTGCCCCGGCTTTAAGTAGGGCACCGGTCTAAATATTGCCCCGTGTTAAGTATCGTCTCCGTGTTAAGTATCGGCCCCGTATTAAGTATCGTCTCCGTGTTAAGTATCGGCCCCGTATTAAGTATAGGCCCCGTATTAAGTAACGGCCCCGGATTAAGTATAGGCCCCGGATTAAGTATCGGCCCTGGTTAAGTATCGGCCCCGGATTAAATATTGCCCCGGATTATGCCCCAGGTGTTTAGCTCTGGGAGAGGGCGTTGGCCTGCTTTGTGAGACGGGATATTTTTCTTGCGGCGTTATTTTTATGAATGATGCCTTTTGAGACAGCCTTGTCGAGTAGACGTGTTGCGACGGAGAGAGATGCGGCCGCCTCATCGGTCTTGGTCTCTGTGATGGCAATACGTGTCTTTTTAATGGCGCTTCTCATTGTTGATCTTACGGCGGCGTTTCTTTCGCGCCTCTTTTCGCTCTGCCTGTGGCGTTTAAGGGCTGATTTATGGTTGGCCAATTCAAGATCTCCTTAGGTTAAACTATTTGATAGTGTTGTAAAGTGGAACAATTTGTTATATTATTCTTAAAATTCGAATATGTCAAGGAATTATGTATTGAAGAGGGGGTATTTTGGCCTTTTCAGACCAAAAAAATGCGCCGCGATTAAGGGGGGCAGTAAGTAATTTTATGAGTAAGTTTATATGAAGCAAAAAAGCCACTTAAAGAGGTTAGGCGCCCATGCCTCTATTGTGGGCGGAGCCACTGTTCTCAGCAGGATTCTTGGTTATACAAGGGACATGGCCATAGCTTATTATTTCGGGGCGGGCGCGTTATCGGATGCCTTTTTCGTGGCCTTCAGGATATCGAACCTTTTACGGAGACTCGTTGGCGAGGGTGCGCTGACCTCATCGTTTATACCCATATTTCTTGATGAGAGGACACGCCGAAGCGATAAGGAGTTGAGGGGGCTTGTAAATGGTGTTTTTACACTTTTTACACTCATACTTGTTGCAGTCACCCTTCTCGGAATTTATTTTGCCGAAGACCTTGTGACCCTCATGAGTCCGGGGTTTCTTTCCAATCCGGAAAAATTCGCCCTCACAGTTAATCTTACGAGGATTATGTTTCCATACATGGTCTTTGTCGGGTTAATGGCCATGGGCATGGGGGTGCTTAATTCTCTAAAGCACTTTACGGCACCGGCCCTTGCGCCGGTATTTTTTAATATCGCCATTATCTCTTCCATAGTTATCATATCCCCTTTTCTCCACGAATCGGTCTATGCCCTTGGCATAGGCGTCTTGATCGGAGGTCTGTTTCAGTTCGCTATACTCTTGCCGTGGCTTAGGAGGTACGGCTTCATGCCATATATCTCTTTCAGCTTCAGGGACAGCGCCATAGCGAGGATATTCAAGCTCATGGGGCCTGCGGCCTTTGGCGTCGGAATATATCAGATAAATATTTTTATCGTCCTCTGGTTCGCCTCAAAGCTCTCTGAGGGGAGTGTGAGTTATTTGTATTACGCTGGGAGGCTTATGGAACTGCCCCTCGGCATCTTCGGCGTAGCCATCTCAACGGTGGCCCTGCCAAGCCTCGCCTCCTTTGCGGCGCAGGAGGAGTGGGGCGATTTTATGGATTCTCTTTCTTATGCCATGCGTCTGATGCTTTTTTTGACGATACCGGCGGCTGTGGGTCTTATTATATTGTGCCTGCCTGTAATAGATGTGTTATTCAGTCATGGAGAGTTTAAGGCAGGTGCCGCAAAGGCTACTTCCATGGCCCTTTACTACTATGCGCCGGGCCTTGTCCCCGTGGCTATCTATCGTATAATGACATCGGTCTTCTATTCGTTGAAGGATACAACTACTCCGGTTATCGTGGCCTTTGCGACACTCTTGATCAATGTTTTTTTATGCTTCATACTCGTTGGCCCCATGGCGCATGCAGGGCTTGCCCTTGCAACGACCATTTCGGCCATCTTCAATATGGCGGCCCTGTTTTTTCTTCTTAATAGAAGAATAGGCCGATTTGAGATTACGAGCGTCTTAATGCCGGCCCTTAAAAATCTCTCCGCTTCTTTTATCATGGGGCTAGTTGTTTATCTTGTTTTTTACAGGACCGGTTTATCCTCGATAAGAGGCCTCCCGGGGATGGCGTGGCTTGGCCTGACCATCCTTATCGGTGTGTTGGTGTATTTAGGGGCCTCAAGGGTCTTCAGAGTGCCTGAGGTGGCGTTTTTAAAGGGGTTTTTACGAAAAGGCCGTTAAAGTCGGCTATTTTTACAGCTGAAATTAAAAAATATTCACGTAACTCTAACCCCTTGTTTTATAAGCATAAAATAGTGATTAAAAAATAGGCAATCTGCCGTTGCCCCTGTATGTTATATGCTTTGAGAAAGATTTTCAGTGGGTTTTCAACAAGTTATTCACAGGTGTTGGGGAAACGTCTCAAAGGGATTGTTTTTGCGTCATTTTTTCCTTTCTTCCGCCTTGGCCTCTTCCCAAAGCCGGTTCAGGATTTCCATTCCTGCAGTATTCATGGCGCCCTCTTGGGCCGCCTTTTTTTCTACATAATGGAAACGTTTTATGAACTTCGAGATGGTCTTTCTGAGGGCATCTTCAGGGCTCACCTCGAGGAACCTTCCTGCGTTTACGAGGGTAAAGAGGACGTCGCCGAGCTCTTCTTCCATTGCCTCGCTGTCACAGCTTTTAATGGCCTCCTCGAACTCGCCAAGCTCCTCACGGACTTTTTCCATGACCCCGCTGATATTGGGCCATTCAAAACCCGCCTTTGCCGCCTTTTTGCTTATCTTATGGGCCCTCATAAGGGATGGCATGGCAGAGGGGACTTCAAAAAGAGAGCCCTCAGGCCGGTGGGCTTTGTTCTTTTCCCCGGCCTTTATCTCTTCCCAGCGCTCAAGTACCTCGGCAGGCGTATCGCAGTGTGTATCACCGAAGACATGAGGGTGGCGGCGTATCATCTTTTCCACGCATTGGTCCATGACCTCATTGATATCCCCTTTTTTCTCTTCTTCGAGGATCCGGCATGAGAAAACCACTTGAAATAAAAGGTCTCCAAGCTCTTCTTTTATATGCGCCACATCCCCGGAGTCGATGGCGGAGACGACCTCATAGGCTTCTTCTATGATAAAGGGGGTTAGGCTACAGAGGGTCTGCTCTCTATCCCATGGGCAACCGTCTTTGCCTCTAAGCCTCTCCATAAGGGCTTTAAGTCTCGTTAGTCCACTGCCTTTCAGGCCATCTGAGTCCATCATCTCTCCGTCGTTGTTATGGTTCTGTTTTTCAGCTCCTGCCTTGTGTTTATATTGGCGACTGAGGCCGCGATATCCACACCGCTGAACTCATCTTCAGTGAGTTTTTTTATTTTTATCTCATCAAAGAGAGTCATAATCCGCAGTTCCCCCTTTTTTATCATCTTTTCTATGGGCGCGAGGCATCTTTTGTCGTAGAGGGCGTGCATGGGGTGAAGCCTTCCGTTGATATATGGGATAACTACAAGGGCGTCTTCAGATGGAGTTGAGATAAGTTTTTTTACGGCCTCCGGTCTTATATCGGGCATATCGCAGGCCGTGACAAAGGTCTGACGAGAGTCTGAGTTGAGAAGGGCCGTATAGATACCGCCGAGACTCCCGGCGCCTTTGTAGTAATCGGGTATGACAGGAGCGCCAAGGCCGCCAAAGAGTTGAACATCGTTGGCTATGATGAGCCTTCTCTCAAATACTTCATCCAATACGGCGAGGACGCGCTCGATAATAGTAAGGCCCTCAACCTCAATGAAGGCCTTGTTCGTACCCATGCGTCTGCTCTGCCCGCCGGCAAGTACGGCGCCTGTCATTTTTCACGCCCTATTATTTTATCCTCTATGATATCAGCTACACCCATGAAGTCGTTAATATCAAGGAGAGGTTTTGTCGTCTCCACGGGGCCGTCGCTTACTACGGCAAGAAGGGCGCTCTCGTCAAGGCAGGCTTGTGTCTTTGATACGGATTTTCTGAAGACCTCAATCTTCGGGAGGTCTCCTGTCTTGTAGCCCTCGGTGATTACCACGTCAAGGTCATTCATAAAGGTCCCAATAGCCTCTGTAAGAGGCAGTTCGCCATCAGTACTCTTAATAAAGGCCATCTTTTCTTTTGAGGTGATGAGTACGCTCACGGCGCCTGCCTTCTTGTGGCGCCACGAATCCTTTCCCTCGCGGTCTATCTCAAATTTGTGGGCGTCGTGTTTTATGGTGCCCACGCGAAACCCCCTTGCCGTCAGCTCTGCCACTACCTTTACGATGAGAGTAGTCTTGCCTGAGCCTGAGAACCCTATTATGGATACCGCCGGAACCATGTTTTTAATCTCCCTTCAGGGTTTATCGGATAATTAAAATAATTAAGATAAGAAAAGGATATCAGAGGGTTACGGGCTCTGTCAAACGCAAAAGCCCCAAGATGGCACGCTTTTCTTTATAAAGTGATATGCCTTCATATATGGGAAGCATTTGAATTTGGTCTATGATAGACTTATTACGCAGTCAGAGGTATATTTATGAGCGGGTTATTATGAGAATAGGGGAGTTCTATGAAGAAAATACTCACTGAGCCAAGAGACCTGCCTTCAGTGGAGGTTCTGGCAAGGGATGAAACGCTTGCCCCTCTTCGGGCGGATTACGGAGCGGGCCTTGTTACGGACTCGGCGCGCGCGGTTATTGACGAGGCGAGGGCGGTTCTATCCAATAAGAAAAAAGGCGGTGAGGGCTGTGCCGTTACTGCCGAGAGCCTCTTTGGCAGTGTGATAAAGAGGACGGAGGCCATTATGGGGGGCGGGCTACGTAAGGTAATCAACGCCACCGGCACTGTCCTGCATACAAACCTCGGCAGGAGCGTCCTTTCCGAGGAGGCCGCCGCCAAGGTTTCTCTTGCCTGCTCATCTTACACTGACCTTGAGTTTGATATTGATAAAGGCGCGCGCGGCGAGCGTGATTCATACTCCGTATCCCTCATAAAACGCCTTACAGGATGCGCCGAGGCCTCTGTGGTTAACAATAACGCCGCGGCCCTGCTCATCACCCTTAATACCCTGGCCGAGGGTAGAGAGGTCATTATATCAAGGGGCGAGCTTATTGAGATAGGCGGCTCATTTCGCCTCCCTGAGATTATCAAGAAGAGCGGCTGTATCCTCCGCGAGGTCGGCACGACAAACAGGACGCATACAGCTGATTTCATAAAGGCCATCGGTGAGAAAACGGCCCTAATATTGAAAGTCCATACGAGTAACTATACCATTGAGGGTTTTACAAGCGAGGTCGGTTTGAAGGAGCTTGTCGCCATAGGCGCAAAGCATGATATCCCCGTAGTCGAAGACCTCGGAAGCGGCGCACTGATTGATCTCACCGCCTATGGCCTTCCCCATGAGCCCCTTGTATCGGAGAGCATAGGGGCCGGGGCCGGGTGCGTCACATTCAGCGGAGATAAGCTCCTTGGCGGCCCGCAGGCCGGGCTTATCGCCGGGAGCAGTGAGCTTGTAGGGAGAATCAGGAAAAACCCCCTCAAGAGGTCGCTACGGGCCGGTAAACTTACGCTTTCAGCCCTTGAGGAGACCTTGAAGCTCTATCTGAACCCTGAAAAACTCGTTGAACGCCTTCCTGCCCTGATGCTTATGACCCGTCCCCTTGAGGAGATTGATGCAGTAGCTAAAAAGGCGGCAAAGCTTATCAATCACAAAGAGGGCGTAGCCCTTAAAGCCGTTGTGGAAGATGGAAGTAGTGTAATAGGCGGAGGCTCTCTGCCGGGCAGGGAACTGCCCACAAGGATAGTCTCCATAAGGGGGAAGCAGAGTCCCGCGGCCCTTCATAGGGACTTTCTCAATGCCCCTACTCCAGTGCTTGGAAGGATAAAAAAAGACAGCTTTATCCTCGACGCCCGCACCGTCCTTGATGAGAAGCTTTTTTTATCTGCCATAGACAAGGTGCTCGTCAGTCTTACAGGAGGTTAGCCCATGATAAGGTCATTTAGAATCCTCTTCGTCATTATGTTTTCCTCTTTTACTTTCGTTATTTCTCTTCTTGCTTCGAGTGCCTCCCTTGCCGTCTCCCATCCCCCTACGATAGGCGAGACATTTGCCGGCGAGACTCTTACCTATGATATAGGGTTCTGGATATTTGAGAAAGTAGCCGTCTCAAGGCTCACTCTTGAAAAAGAAAAAGGCGGCTACAAGGCGGTGCTTAGCGCCCATACCGTTGGTTTTGTGGATTCCATGATTCAGCACAGAAGCGACTTGTATACGGCTCACCTCAAGGAAGTTGAGGGCGGAAAGAGGTTTGTCACAGTCTCTCTGGCAAGCCTCTCGAATGTGAACGGAAAGGTGCGTCACAGCGTAAAAGAGCTTGACAGAAAGGCCGGTGTTTACAAGTGGCACAGCTGGGGAGGAGGTAAAGACGACAGATCGGGCAGAGCGCGTTTTGAACCCGGCACATACGTAGACGATCCTCTTGGAGGTTTTTATAATTTTCGTTTCGGAGTATACGGCAAGGCAAAAATAGGAGCAAGGTTTATCATAAATACCTTTCCAAAAAAGGATTTTAAACCAGAGCATATTACGATGAAGCTGGGCTCGGCCCTTGAGGCGGAGTATAGGAAAGATAAAAACAACCCCGGAGCGGCCGGCGGCGCCATTGCCTATGTGGCGAAGGTCAAGATGAGTAAAGACGTCTTCGGAACAGATCTTGCCGATATAAATATCTTCTTTTCTCCGGAGCTAATACCTCTTCGGGCAAGGGCAAGCGATATTGTACTTTTTACTGATGTAACGGGTACGCTCAGAAAGGCGAGCAGAGAAAAATAGGCGCTATTGCCTTGTGATTGCCACTCTTGCGCCCTACCCGGACTCTGTGCGGGGCGCTCTGTCGTTGCATAGGCATAGACGGGTTATCCAATTAGTGCTATACTTGCTCTCAATATGACAGTCATGAATACAGAGAAACTGAAGGTAGAGATTTCAAAGAAAATAGTCCCTTTTTTCGAGGAGATACTCGGCGGCTCCCATGCAGGCAACCTTCATTCTTTTTATGTAGTCGGCGGTGCCTTAACAGAGGACTTTGACGAAAAGACTTCAGAGATAAACTCCGTCATAGTACTGCAGGATATGGACCTTGCTTTTATAGAGTATCTGGCTCCTCTTGGAAGGGTATATAAAAAGAAGGGAGTGGCGGCGCCGCTTATTATGACCCCTGCCTATATTTCCAGTTCCCTTGATGTATTCCCTATTGAGTTTCATGAGTTCAGGCTAATCCATGAGGCTATATTCGGTGAAGACCTCTTTGTCGGACTTGATATTGAGGCCGCTCATCTAAGGTTGCAGTGCGAGCGGGAGATAAAGACAAAACTTATCGGGCTACGTCAGGGGTATATCTCCTCCCTTGGCGACAAGAGGCTCTTAAGCGAGGGCCTTGCAGAGTCTATAGCAGGAATGATTCCGCTTTTCCGTGCTGTCCTCAGACTTATCGGCAGGGACATATCCTTCGACAGCCTTGGGGTAATCAAATCCTTTGAGGAGTACATAGATATCAAGACAGGAATTTTTGAAAAGATGCTGAAGCTCAGACAAAAGCAGATTAGTCTCTCCGCGGCGGAGCTTACAAGTTCCTTTGAAGAATATTACAAGGCCACGGAAAAGGCGGCTCGGAGAATAGATGAGCTTACGGTATAAGATTTTTTTTATTGTTTTATCCTTTTTTTCTATCTTTCTTACAATACCAACCATGGCGGCAACTCCTGCGCCGCCGCCTCGGCCTACCAGCTACGTTGTAGACCTTGCCGGCATTATAGACCCTGTTGCCGAGGAGGGGCTTAACTCTTATCTGCGTGAGCTCGACAAAAAAACAGGTGCACAGGTAGTCATACTTACCATAAAGAGCCTCGATGGAGAGAGTATCGAGGGCTTTTCCATTGATATGGCCGAAAAGTGGGGTTTAGGCCAAAAAGGTAAGGATAATGGCGTTCTCTTTACTGTCTCAACAGGCGACAGGCGTTACCGCATTGAGGTGGGCTACGGACTTGAAGGTCTCTTGCCCGATAGTTTCGCAGGCTCCATTGGACGGCGATACCTCGTCCCGTACTTTAAAAAGAGGCAATTCTCTAAGGGCATTACTTATGCTGCACTTGCTATAATCGGACGCATCTCCGATGAGGCGAAGGTAAATATTACAGGTATGCAACGGGTTCGTAGCCGTGGGACACAGACTCTTAAAAAGCCGTCCTTAGGCAGTCTAATTCTGACCATACTTGTCATCATCATAATGGGCTACTTTTTTGTACGTAATCCACGCGCCTTTATGATGTTCATATTTTTTATGATGATGAGCCGCGGAGGTAGAGGCGGCTGGCGAGGCGGCGGAGGCTTTGGTGGCGGAGGTTTTGGCGGCGGCGGAGGAGGTTTCGGCGGCGGCGGGGCCTCGGGTGGCTGGTAGAGCGGCTTGCACAGCAGTTATTTTATAAAATCAACTTACGTCTATTCTGTTTGATAAAAAGTCAGGGAGGTTTGGGATGAGTAAAGGTATTAAGACGGCGCTTATCGCGGCCGGTATTGTAGTACTTATCATAGTCATACTTTTCAGCTGGGTGATAGGCAACTACAACAAGGTCGTAACAATGGACGAGAACATTAAGGCGCAGTGGTCACAGGTGGATAACCAGCTTAAGAGGCGCTACGACCTGATACCTAATCTCGTGGAGACCGTAAAGGGCTACGCCAGGCATGAGAAAGAGCTATTTGAGAATATCGCCGAGATGAGAACCCGCTACTTCAAGGCCTCTACGGTGAAGGATAAGATAGCGGCCTCACGGGGGCTGGAAAGCGTCCTCTCGCGTCTCTTGCTCTTAAAGGAGGCCTACCCGCAGTTAAAGGCAAATGAGTCTTTTCTTAAGCTTCAGGACAGCCTCGAAGGAACGGAAAACCGTATAGCTGTTGAGAGGAAGCGCTTTAATGATACTGTGCGTGTGCTGAATACCTACCGCCGCACGTTCTTTGGACGCTTCTTCGCCTCTATCGCCGGGGTAGGGGCCGGTGAGTACTATGAGCCTCCGGAGAAAGAGAAGGAGAACATTAAAGTAAAATTTTAACCGGGAGAGTTTGTCACAACTTGGCTCGGATAAGGTAAAAGGGGTTACGGAATTTCCGTAGCTCCTTTTTTTTTGTAAGAAAATCCAATGGGTACACTTTTGTATGATAGTTAGCAGCATTATTTGCCTATGGTTTAAGTACCCTTGTATGCAATTCTTTGTTTCTTGTCTTTGACATTCTATGCAATGTAGAATATTGTTAAGGTATAGTCTTGAGTATGCATTTTTGCATGTGGAAAAAAAGAGACCTGCAACCAGTATGGCAGAATATCCGGAAATGGAGATCAAGAATGCTCTCTGTAAATCAAAGGTCCGTCACTTAACGTGAGATCCATGACTGGAGACGCAGAGAAAGGATGTGTTGAAAGAGATGAGATGCTTCATGATGCCGAGAGTAGCGCACTGCTATGAAGGACACAGTAGCCGGTCCCGGGCATGACCTTAAACTGCCCGCAGGTTTATGATTTGCCATGCGGTGAAGAATTTATAATAATCATCAGCCTAATCCCATCGGGCACAGGAGTGTAGATAGATGGACGGAACTGTAAAAAAAGGTGTAAGGAATATCTGTTCAAGGCTCTGTCAGCGGGCTAAGGGGAGGGTGAAAAGATGGGTAGTTACGGAGGGATTATATGGTTCGTTGTAATAGGGGCGCTCTTTTTCTGGATGATGAGTAAGGGGGGCTGTTGCGGCGGCGGCCATGGCGGGCACGGAGGGGGAGGAGGGCATAATCACGGTGGAAAAGATGAAGCAAGCGGCTCAGGTGAATCTACCGGGCATGTACATAACAAGATTGAGAATGGCCCGGAGAAAAAGAAGAGTTGTCACTGAGACCCTTAACCCTGGTCCCTGTACTATGCGGGAGGTGTTGTCATGAAACTATTGAACTGGAAGGTCGTTGGTCTGGCCGCGGGAACGTTTCTTAGCATTACCTATGTGCTCTGCGTGGGTTATGTTTCCTCAATACGCAATGTATGTGGCAGAGGATGGGGCCCTTGCTGGGATCATAGCCGTCGCGGATACTGTAAAGGAGGACTCTCGCGAAGCCATAAGTATCCTCAAGGGCCCGGGGCTTGAGGTTGTAATGATGACAGGTGATAACGAGCGCACTGCCCTCGCCATCGCAAAAGAGGTGGGCATAGACAGGGTTATGGCCGATGTTGTAATAGTCAAGGCCGGTACACCAGTGCGTTTTGTCTTTGAACGACGCGAAGCATCACCATGCTCGGAGCGGGTGGTCTTCAAGGACTTTTACGTCTCCAAACTTCTTCCCGAGGGTGAGAAGATAGACGTTGAGTTTACCCCCCCCTCCCCGAAACGCCCGGCGAGTATGAGTTCGCCTGCCAGATGGGCATGTTCAGGGGCAGGTTCATTGTGGAGGGGTAATGAGGCGGTCCTGTGAGTTGCCCCTCTGTGTTTTTGGAGTGAGTGATCCTTTCGTGTAGTCTATCAACCTCAAACAGACAAGGAGGGTATCATGGCTTTAGACCCCGTATGCAAGATGGAGATCAACGAAGAAGACGCCTCCGGTAAGGTGGAGTACAATGGCAGGACCTATGTGTTCTGTAGCCCGGGTTGCAAGGATGAATTTGAAAAAGACCCGGAGAAATACACCGGCAAGGGTGAATAGTTTTTTTGTAGTAAAAGGAGTAGACCTATGGCGGTGGATCCGGTCTGTCACATGACCGTAAAAGTTGACGAGTCCGGCGAGAAGATCGAATACAAAGGCTCTGAGTATTATTTTTGCGGCAAAGGTTGCAGGGAGAGATTTGAAAAAGAACCTGAGAGATATACTCCCAAAGCGCCCGAGGCAGGTTATAAACGCTCGGTGGCGTATTTTTCCATGGAGATAGGTCTTGAGGCCGGGATGCCCACATATAGCGGGGGGCTCGGCGTACTCGCAGGCGATACCATCCGCTCGGCGGCGGACCTCGGCGTGCCCATGGTGGCCGTGACCCTCCTTTACAGGAAGGGATATTTTTACCAGAGCCTCGGCCCTGATGGCTTGCAGACTGAAGAACCTGTGCGCTGGGCTGTCGATGATTTTCTCACGGAGATGCCAGAGCGCGCCGCCGTTACCATAGAGGGACGCACGGTGTGGCTATGGGTATGGAAATATGAAGTCAGGGGTACCGGTGGCTACATCGTCCCCGTATATTTTCTCGATGCCGACCTTCCTGAGAACTCAGACTGGGACAGGACCATAACGCACTCACTCTATGGGGGTGACCTCCACTACAGGCTCTCTCAGGAGATAGTCCTCGGCATGGGCGATGTGAGGATGCTCCGCGCCATGGGTTACAAAGGAATAAGCCGTTTTCACATGAACGAGGGGCACACGGCGCTACTCACGCTGGAACTCCTCGATGAAGAGGCGGATAGGGCTGGAAGGCCATCCTTCAACCCAGAGGATGATGCAGCAGTATGTCCTTAAAGCATATTTCCGTTAATAATTAAAGCCGGAGAGTCTCTTTTCCCTTTTCAAGGATCGGATGGCGCAGTAAAGGGCACTTTAAATATATGGAGGCAGGCGCATGACATTACAGGAAACAGACCTCCAGGGGCTTATATCCCGTTATAAGAGTGATCCCGAATCGGTTTACAATACCTGGTTTGTGGACAGCCCGGCGCGGCTCAAGGCCTTCCGTTCCATCCGGCGCGGCGTTATGGATATGGTGGATGCCGTAAAGAAGGGCGCCTTCGGCAACGACTTCAAGGGCTCTCCCCTTGAGACCGTCCTCAAGAGCATCACTGAGCAGAAACAGGTCTTTGAGGGCGCTGCCCACCCCTTTTACTGGAAACCAAAACTCCGCATCCCCGATATATACGAGAACGAGCAAAACAAGAGGTGCTTTGCCTCTTTTCTTGAGAAGTATCTTCACGGCGGCTCCGAAGAACGTCTGGTGCGTGAGATACTCACTCTCAATAGCCGTAAGATAAAGGGCCTTGGCCCGGCAGTAGCCAACATCCTGTATTTTTTCCACCCGACTCTATTTTCGCCCTTTAATACCGCCATAGTCCGCGGCTACAACGCCCTCTTTGAAGATTCCAGGAAACTGGGATCGTGGACGGCCTATCTTGAGATGCGGGAGGTTATACGCGAGACCAACGCAGGCCTGAAGCCAGCTCTATCAACAGACCTCGGCGCCTTTACGGGGCTCCTCTTTGATATCGGATCAGGCGCTTTTGCCATAGATTCAACATGGGATATCGCGCTCTCGCACGAACGCCGGGCCATAGAGAAGAGGGTAAGAAAGAGGCATCTTGAGGTTAAGCACGACTGCGAGGAAGAGAACGAACACCTCAAGATTCAGTACCTCCTGACGACCATAGGCAGGTCCCTTGGATACGAAGTCTATGTGGCGTCAAACGACAGGGGGAAGGTATACGATGGTCAGAGTCTTGCCTTTCTTACAGTGCCTGAGCTTCCTTCGCTCGGACTACCTGTCGATGTCGCTCAGACCGTAGCCCTTATAGATGTTATCTGGTTGAAGCCCGGCACAGCAGAGGTAGTCTCCGCCTTTGAGGTTGAAAAGAGCACCTCCATCTTTTCGGGGATGCTCAGGTTACTCGACCTCGCACGGTCCCTTGGCGGTGTACCCTTTCATCTGTTTCTTGTGGCCCCGGACAGGAGGGGAAAGGAAATACTGGCGCAACTCAGACGGCCATCTTTTGCAGGTCTCGGCGAGATAGATTTTCACTACATACTCTTTTCAGAGCTCTGCGAGTACTGCGCGGGCCTTTGCAAGTTTGGTGATGATTTCCGTATTATGCTCAAGATATCAAGGAACAAGAGCGGCTCCGCGTCTTGACTCCATTAACAGGTTTTGCCATGAAAGGGTTACCGCTTCTCACGATGTGCGCAATTTTTGAAATAAGATTAAGGAGTTGAAAAGCCATGAAGAAAGACCCCATATGCCAGATGACTGTTACTGAAGAAGAGGCCCTTACACTGGAGTGTTCCGGCGATACTTATTATTTTTGTTCCGAAGGCTGCCGCGACATGTTCTTTAAGACAAAGGCCGGAGGCCTGAGACGAAGGTCTTATGACCTTATTATAATAGGCGGCGGCCCTGCCGGGCTTACGGCAGGCGTATATGCAGCCACGTTGAAGATGGACGCCTTTCTAATAACAGGAGACCTTGGCGGGCAGGCCATTGACAGCACGAGGATAGAGAACTACATGGGCTATGATTTTATAACAGGCCCCGAGCTCATAGAAAAATTCAAGGAGCAGTTGATACGCTCTTATTACCTCGGCCACTTGATGAGCCGGGTAGAGAAGGTGGAGGCAAATGCTGACGGGTTCGAGATAACAACATCGGAGCTGGAAAAATACATGGCAAAGTCCATTATCGTGGCAACAGGAATGACGCGGAGAAGGCTCAACGTGCCCGGTGAGGAGGAGTTTCAGAGAAAGGGGGTCTTTTATGGACATGTCCAGGATCTCGGTTTTGTTCAGGGACAGGACGCCGTGGTAATAGGAGGTGGAAATTCGGCTCTGCAGATCGTTGAAAACCTCCATACCGTGGCAAAGAACATACACCTTGTATCAACTTCAGCCCTTACCGCCGACCCCGTAGTAATAGAGCGCATCAGCGGATTTAAAAACCTTCACAAATACGAGGGCTATGGAGTTGTTGAGTTTACGGGCGATGATTCCCTCTCGGGTGTCACAATCAGGAAGATGGCCGGGAAAGAGCGGGTAAATTTGCCTGCAAGGGGTGTCTTCATAGCCATAGGGCTTCAGCCTAACTCTTCCTTAGTCTCTCATCTGGCAGGGCTTAACGAAAGGGGGGAGATTATCATAAACTCGGACTGCTCAACTACGCATCCCGGTATATTCGCCGCCGGGGACGTGACAAACGCCTATGGCAAGAGAATCATCATTGCCTCAGGCGAAGGCGCTAAGGCGGCGCTGGCGGTGAGACAGTATGTACTGGGCCTCAGAAAAAAAAGATAAAAGTGCGGTATCCTAGCCCCGGCCGGCCTTGGGGTCCCTTTCTGCACGAAAGACAGTGATTTGCCAGCTATTTTTACCCACAAAAAAAAGGCTACGATAAATACCGTAACCCCTTGATTTTATTGGTAGCGGGGACAGGATTTGAACCTGCGACCTTCGGGTTATGAGCCCGACGAGCTACCAGACTGCTCCACCCCGCAACAGACAATTT
>CAYYUX010000032.1:0-17022 GCA_964474975.1 uncultured Thermodesulfobacteriota bacterium | reverse complement strand
GATACCATCAAAAAACTCAAGCCTTAAGGGGTGGGGTTATTTTGACGCTTACTTTGCATTTTTGTATTTTCAGATTAATAAGCAATGCATCCTCTTTTTTGTAAAGTTGCTATCCAGTTTGATTTAACTAATAAAGAATAACAATAACGAGGTTTGAAGGGATATATATCGCTAACATCTTTAAATGTCGTGGTTTTTTAGATGATTATGACGAGCTTTGAACAAGTATGACTAACGACCTTTCAAACATGGGGGTACAAGGGGTCGGAGGTTAGAGTCCTCTCGCCCCGACCAATAAAATCAAGGGGTTACGGAGTTTCCGTAGCCTCTTTTTTTGAAAAAAAACGTAAGTGGTCACCGATATCATTTATATCCCAATGCGGCGCGGTTTCCTCTACCTGGTGGCGATAATGGACTCGGCGAGGCGTAAGGTACTATCCTGGAGGCTCTCTAACACCCTTGATGCCGAGTTCTGCGTGGTTATACTGGAGGAGGCCCTCTTGAGTTACGGGCGACCTGAGATATTTAATACAGGCCAGGGAAGCCAGTTCACAAGCTTTGCTTTCACCAACGTGCTATAAAGACGCGGGCATCAAGATATCTATGGACGGAAAGGGACGATGGATGGATAATCTGATGAGAGAACGTCTCTGGAGATCACTCAAGTATGAATGTGTCTATCTAATGCCTATGAGACAGGAAGCGAAGTCCTAAAGGGTATCGGGCGATGGCTTAGCCTCTATAACAAAAAAACGTCCGCACTCAAGCCTTGACGACAAGACTCCCTATGAGGCATACTGGCTAAAACCAAGGGCCGGATGTCACTGCCCTTCTCCTATAATGGCGGCTTAACCCAATGGTTTTACCGCCTTATTTATCCCGCCAACCTGTCCTAACAATAGGGGCCACTTCTGTTGGACATTTTTCGAGCGGGCTAAGCCGACCGTCCAGCAAAATCTTTTAAGATCAAGGATTGAGAACATGAATATTTTAAAAAGAAGTGGATTACTGGTTTTGATATTTTCTATTTTGTTTACAGGAGTTTGCCAGGCGGCGCGCAGTGTCGGTAATCACTACGATAACGGTGTAAGATACGCTTCCGAGGGTGATTTTATTCAGGCCCGCAAGGAGTTCAATGAGGCCTTGAAGACAGACCCCCGGGACAGCGCTTCTAAAATTTCATTAAAAGTTATCGTGGACGCCATTGTTTTGAAGGTCAGGAAAGAAGCGGTCATGCATGTGTTTAAGGGCGTGGCCTACATCAACAAGGGGATGTGGGAGAAGGCCATTTCTGAGCATATAAAGGCCATTGAGATAGACCCTGACTATGCCGCGGCCTACTTCAGCCGAGGGAATGCTTATAATGGTAAAGGCCAATATGACAGCGCTATCGCGGATTATACAAAGGCCGTAGAGATAAACCCTAAGAACGAATATGCCTACAACAACCTGGGCATGGCCTACGATAAAAGAGGCCAATATAACCGTGCCATCTCCGATTATACAAAGGCCATTGAAATAGCCCCGAAGTATGCTTCGGCCTATTACAACCGGGGGATTACCTACTATAAGCAAGGTCAATTCAAATTCGCCATATCTGATTATACAAAGGCCATTGAGTTAGACTCGAAGCTTGCCATGGCCTACACCAACAGAGCGATTGCTTCCAGAAAGATAGGCCGATATGACCGCGCCATAGCGGATTATACAAAGGCCATTGAGATAGATCCGAACCTTGCCGATGCCTACTATAACAGGGGAAATGCCTACAAAGATAAAAGCCGATACGACCTTTCCATCCTGGATTATACAAGGGCCATTGAGATTAACCCGAAGGATGCCGATGCCTACGACAACCTGGGGGTTGTATATATGGTGGAGATCGGCGACAAGACTAAGGCCTGTAGTAACTTAAAAAAGGCATGTGAACTCGGTAAATGCAGAAACTATAATATTGTAAAAAGAAGGGGCGACTGCCTATAAAGGAGAAAGGAATAAAATCACAAAAGGGAACAGAACTTGCCTTTTACGAGTAATTATCCATAAACTGTAATTTATTGCTCTTGATAACGTTTGAAACCGGCGTAATAGCCGCTTTGAGGAGAATGCATATATATAGGTATGTAAAAATGCGTTCTGCCTTGAGATAATGAAAAGGACTCCATGGGGCGCAGTATTTACCTCACACCTTTATTTCATCTTCTGTAACCACGACCCCTTACTAACTTCTTTTATCAGTTCTGAGGTTTTCTCCTCAATTGTGTCTCTTTGAGAGACACCTCCCTCTCAGATAGGTCTTTTTGCACAAAGA
Organism: uncultured Thermodesulfobacteriota bacterium; assembly: GCA_964474975.1. Classification (GTDB taxonomy): domain Bacteria; phylum Desulfobacterota; class GWC2-55-46; order GWC2-55-46; family JADFVP01; genus JAJRZX01. The sequence goes on along the minus strand of CAYYUX010000032.1, from coordinate 14,711 downwards.
TCCCCTAAAACAACTGAAAGATTAGAATTACTGTAGAAGATATCATGATAGGCATGAAGGCTCCTTATTTATTGGAGCCTTTTGATGTTTAGAGTTTTATCTCAGGCATTTAAAAAAAATATCATTGCACGACAAATGTAACATTCCCGCCATTATTCCGTCATAAACGGGATGTAGTATCGGGAAAAAGGAAAAAATTTAAGTATCGCTCCATTTTGTTCAGGCGGGCGAGGCTTTGAGAATAAAAGGAATGTATATGGGAGTAAGCTGGTATAACTCCCGTTAACACTTAATTTAAAGGAGACGCTATGTTTAGACCATACGGTAAATTTATGTTAGCCTTAACGCTCGGCATTTTCCTTGTTAGCCAACCGGCTAATGCAGATGAGCTAAGGCAGGACGCGAAAGATGCCGTAACCGTAACGGGCATCTCATTTTCAGATACTCAGGCGCCTACTTCCCAGTATGCCAACGGAGACCCGAACGCGGCAAGGAATATGTCCATCCCCTATACCGCTTCAGTTGCAACTGTTACTTATGGCGACGGAAGGGTTGAGGCCTATCCCCTTGAGTACAAAACGTTATTCAAGAGCGATGATGTGATTCAAAGCGGGCCTCACGCCGGGGAATATTACGGCGGCATTGTTAATAAAACAGGCGCCCCCATACTTGACCCCGTGGCCGCTAACAATCCATTCTATTTTACACTTACGGGCAATGCCCTTGCCGATGGGCTGAATCCGGCTAATGTTGATCAGTTTGTAGCAGATACACCTGACGGCGCGGCCCTTATACAGCTCGAAGACGTGGAAGATAACGCGGCTACGGCCAAATTGTCTTATCTTAACCACTTCGAGTACGTTACATGGAACGGTAATCACGATAGTCAGTACGGTAAGAACCCCATGTTTATCGCGAACAGCACTATCTCGCAGGACCTTTTCACGGGCCTTCTCAGTGTGACAAACTATGACAAACTTACATTCGCCGGCCAAAAGGGTCTATGGATTCCATGCGCCGCCTCACAATCTCCATGGAACACCTTCATCGGATCAGAAGAGTATGAGGCCGACCAGTGGAATTTTGATATGAACGCCATAGACCCTTCGGCCTATCCTCTTGACTTTAATAACACCAACCTTGTTGAGGCCTTTCAGACAAAGTTCGGCGAGCCCACGGCCCGTCCCTATGATTACGGTTATGTCACAGAGGCCACTATAGATGCAAACGGCTCTGCCGCCGCGGTAAAGCATTACGCCACAGGCCGCTGGGCTCGCGAGTTAATCAGGATTATGCCTGATGGAAAGACCTACTACTCCGGCGATGACGGCAAGAGTACACTTCTTCTCATGGGTATAGCCGATAAAGCAGAGGACCTTTCCGCTGTTACGCTCTATGCCTCCAAGTTCAGGCAGACAAGCCCTGTTTCACCTATCGCAAACACCGCGCCAGGTGAAGCTGGAGCCGTTGCCGGTGCAGAGCTTGGCGCAGGTACGCTTAATTGGATAAGGCTTGGCCATGCCACTGATGCAGAGATAAAGTCCTACATTGACGCAGGTCTTAAGTCTACGGACATCTTCGATATAACCCTTGAGACAGCCGCAGGCGTACTGCCCCTTACTGTTGATGGCGTTACAGGCACGGGACCCATTGACCCCGGAACAGGGCTTCCTGCAGTGACAGCCGCGGATATGTTAAATGCCGGCTATACTCGCGTATTTGATTACTATCACCGTCATACCAAGGGAAAGGCCGAGTGGCTCCGCCTGAAGGACGGTATGGGTCAGGCCGCGGCATTCCTTGAGACACGCCGTTACGCGGCACTTCTCGGCGCTACAAGTGAGTGGACAAAGATGGAAGGTGTGGCTCTTAACGCCGCCGATAAAAAGGCCTATATAGCCATATCCTATCAGTACGACAGCATGACTGACGGAGAAGGCGATATCCGGATGGGTCTGCTTACGGCCGGCAATACCTATGAACTCTCAATGACTGATAATGTTACTGATACAACTGGTTTTGCCATCAAGAGCGACTGGGTGGCAACGTCTCTGGCTGCAGTACCTGAGCTGAAGGGCCTTGACAACACCTATACCCCGGTGCATAGGCCGACGAGAAGGGCCGTTAAGGCATGGATGGCTCGCACAGGGGCTACGCGCGCCGATCTCAAGAGGATAATTAAATCCTACAAGACTGCGAATGGGTCCCACAAGCGCTTTGCTGACCCAGAGGGAAACCTCTGCGCCGTTAACCATGTAGCCAACCCTGATAACCTTAAGTTCTCAGCTGATTACCGTACATTGCTCATAGGCGAGGACAGCAACTGCCACGTAAATAACTTCGTATGGGCCTTTAACGTTGATACGAAAAAACTTACGAGGATACTCTCCCTGCCAATGGGAGCTGAGGCTACGGGACTGATGGCCGTTGATAATATGAACGGCTACGCATACATCGGTTCGAACTATCAGCATCCCGGTGATAGCGGTGTAGGCAAGCCCCCGGTAGCGATGGTCAATGACGTAGAGCAGGCAAATCCCGATTTTGCCGCCGAGCGTAACCGCTCCGGTGGAATAGGTTATATCCACATCAAGGATATGCCGAGGATGCTCTCGGACAACGAGGACTAAGAAGATAAAATCAGTACTCAAAGGGGCCGTCATGCGTGACGGCCCCTTTGAGTTTTTATGGGCCGCGATTTTTTCTTGCCAACGCGCCTGTTTAGCCTGATTATAACCTTGAATTCAATTTATGGAAGGCTCTTTGAAATAATTGATAATTGTCATAGTATATGTCCCCGCTGTGGAGTAGATTGTGTATACAGATTCAGAGAAGTTTACTTTATATCTTTAGGAGGAGTTTTGTATGACCAAGACATCCGTGCGTAATATGTTTATCGGCTCTACGATTGTGGTTTCGGTAATATTTGCTGTTCTGACCATACTCTCGCACAAGAGCTTTCCGGAAAGAACGCACCCGGAGAATATCACGGCTCAGGTGGTGCATGGAAAAAGGGTATGGGAGAAACATGCCTGCATAGACTGCCACACGCTCTTTGGAGAGGGCGCCTATTATGCCCCGGAGCTCGGTAATGTCATCAAGAGGCGCGGCGAAGCCTATGTTCGCACCGTTCTTGAGACAGATGCGGTTCAGGGTTGGGGCGCTACGAGAAAAATGCCTCAGTTTGATCTGTCAAAAGAGGACATCAACGGCCTCATAGCCTTTTTTAAGTGGATGGGTAATGTCAATACCAGCAACTGGCCCCCGAATATCCAGGGTTAATCAGGGATAAATAATCTTAAGGAGCGTTAATGATATGAGATATGAGTATGAATCGCAGCGTGTGGCATATCCCTTTTTTCTCGTTGCCATCCTGCTCTTCGGCCTGCAGATAGTCTTTGGGCTGATTATAGGAGCGCAGTATATATGGCCGAACTTTCTTTTTCCGGCCATACCCTTTAACATAGCGAGGATGATACACATCAACCTCCTTGTCGTCTGGATTCTCATGGCCTTTATGGGCGCGGCCTATTACCTTATGCCCGAAGAGGTCGAGGGTGAGATTTACAGCCTTAAGCTCGCCTACGTGAACTTTGTCCTCTTCGTAATCGGAGGCGTAGTGACCGTAGGTGGATATCTCTTCCGTATTCACGACGGCAGGGAATTCCTTGAACAACCCTTTATCTCAAAGGTAGCTATCGTAATAGTGGTCCTACTCTTTCTCTATAATATCCTCATGACCATGATTAAGGGTAGAAGAAGGACGACTATCTCCGTGGTTTTCTTCGGCGGCTATGTGATGATAGCCATATTTTACCTCTTTGCCTTCTACAAACCCGCCAACATGGTTGTTGACAAGTATTACTGGTGGTGGGTAGTGCATCTCTGGGTCGAGGGTGTATGGGAGCTTATCATGGCTTCGATGCTCTCTTTTCTTCTCATAAAGCTCACGGGTATCGATAGAGAGGTCGCCGAGAAATGGCTTTACCTCATAATTGGCCTTACCTTTATAACAGGTGTCATAGGTACGGGGCATCACTACTACTGGATAGGCACGCCGCACTTCTGGCAGACCTGGGGCGCATATTTCTCCGCCAGTGAGGTTCTTCCCTTTGTAGCTATGGTTGCCTTCAGCTTCAAGATGGTGAACAAGAGGACTCGAAACCATCCAAATCACGCGGCTGTCTTGTGGACGGGCGGGGCCGCCGTAGTCGCCCTCCTCGGCGCCGGCGTATGGGGTTTCATGCACACACTGCCGCAGGTTAACTACTACACCCACGGAACGCAGATGACGGCGAGTCACGGGCACCTGGCCTTCTTCGGTGCTTATGCCCTTATAAATCTTGCCATGATATCCTATGCCGTGCCTAATCTCCGCAACAAGACGGAGAGCATCAGGAGTCAGAAGATAGAGATATTCGCCTTCTGGACCATGGTTATATCCATGTTCAGTATAGCCCTTACACTTACGGGGGCCGGCATTGTTCAGGTCACCCTTCAGCGTGTAATGGGTATGCCTTACATGGAGACGCAGACTCATATGACGGTCTTTTACGCCATAAGAGAGGCCTTTGGCGTTACCTTTGCCATCGGTCTTATTGCCTACTATTACGACTTCTTTACCAAGGCCGGAAGGGCGAGGTAAATATTATGGGAGTCTCTCTCCATAAAGAAGAGAACCACGGGCAGAGTGGGAATTTACCTTATTATCTTCCCGTGGGCGATGAAGTCGAGGTCTTTACCGCGGCCTTTAAGGCCCGCATGGCTGTACTCCTTAAAGGGCCTACAGGCTGTGGAAAGACTCGTTTTGTAAGACACATGGCCTTTAAGCTCGGCCTTAATGTCAATACCGTTGCCTGTCACGACGACCTTACGGGCAGTGATTTATTGGGACGATTTCTTATCAAGGGGGCCGATACCTTATGGGTTGACGGCCCCCTTACTTCTACGGTGCGAAAAGGCGGCATCTGCTACCTTGACGAGGTTGTAGAGGCGCGTAAAGACACCACCGTTATTATCCATCCCCTTACAGACGACAGGCGGATTCTTACCATAGACAAGACAGGAGAGGAGCTTTCGGCCCCCGATGATTTTATGCTTGTTGTCTCTTATAACCCCGGTTATCAGCATATTCTGAAAGACTTGAAGCCAAGCACACGGCAGAGGTTCGTAGCACTGGAGTTCGATTATCCTCCCGAGGACCTTGAGGTCCGTATTGTCATGGAGGAGAGCGGTCTTGATGAAAAACGCTCTGCGTCCATTGTCAGCGCAGGTAGAAAGATGCGTCTCTTAACGGAAGAGGGTCTTGATTCTCCGCCCTGCACAAGGCTTCTCGTTCACGCCGCACGTCTCGTCAGTAACGGCCTCGCACCGGCAACCGCTGTTTTGACGGCCATTATACGCCCTGTTACCGACGATGCCGAGACAATCGGTGCCATGCTCGATATCGCAAAAGCAATACTCTAAGAAGCGTCTCCCATGGAATACCTCATTGGAAAAGGCATAGACAGGGCCATGCGCTTTCGCCACGGCAGACGGCTTAAACGCATGAAGGAGCAGTCTGAGCCCTTCCATGTAAAGGACATGGCAAAGCGTTTTTCCCTCTTTGCCACTATTATTACTGGTACGAGTATCACCGTAACCCCCATACACGGAGACCCGCCGCCGCGTCCATACGCGCCTCTTCTTTATAAATCCGGTCATCTCTCTCAGCTCGGCGAGCATGCCTTTGGCTGGTCAGACGGAGAGTCCATCTTTTTACCCATTACATCCATACATTTAAAAGACAAGGAACTCGAGGCGGAATTACTGAGAATTTCCATTTTTTTTCATGCCTTTCAGATAACAGAGGGCTCCCTTGAGATAGGGCTGAAGAATAAATCTCGTCTTTCAGCAGATAATGAGCTTCTGGATTTATATTGGCTGATTGAGAATAAAAGGCTTGCCGCGAGGATTAAAAGAGAGTATCCCAAGGCCTTCAGACATTATGAGCCAATATGTAAATCCCTTTTTGAGGCTCGGCCTCACGCCCGTCTTTTGCGTCCCGAGGAGCTTTTTGTAGAGGGCTTTTTAAGAGATTCCGTTTTTGATGTAAAGTGTTTTTCCGGCGCAGACTCTGCGGAGCGTTCCCTTTGCCTTGCCATGGATCTACGGAAAAGCCGCGTGCAGGAAGGCCGAAGAGGAGGCCGGTATAGGGCCATCATGCCTTTTATTCCTTATGGCCGTTTATTGCCGGAGCGGATTAAGGCCGATGTCATTTTCAGGGTTCCCTCGAACACCCCTGTCACAGAGGCGGCTGACCCGCGTAAAAACGAAGACAAGGCCTCCGATAAAGATAAAAAACGTTTTAATCAGAAAAAAGAAGACGTAGATGAAGAGGCAAACAAAAACGGCCTTACCCTCAACATATACGATAAATTCATAACATGGGCGGAGTTTGTTAACCTGAACCGTCCCTTTGATGACGACCCTGAGGATGACCTCGATAAGAAGGCCGAGGATATGGATGAGATATCCACAGCCCAGATTCAGCGCTCCACTAATGCCTTTTTTAATGCAGATCTTGAAAAGGCGGCCTTATATGATGACGGTGAAGAGACAGTAAGCCTTAAGGAAAGCGGGGTCTTTAAATATCCTGAGTGGAATTATCTCAAAAAGGCCTACAGGGAAAACTACAGCACTATTAAGGTCAGCGTTGCCGATGACTCAGACAGAGGCTTTGCCGAGAAGGTCCTTAAGAAGCGCCATGGGCTTATTAAAAAACTGCGCCGGCAGTTCGAGCTTCTAACACCGGAGCTTCGGCCCTTGAGAAGGCAGATTGATGGTAATGATATAGATATAGACGCGCTTATCTCCGCCACTGCCGACCGCTGTGCCGGACGAGGCTTCGAGGACCGCCTTTATATCAGAGACGTACGTGCCGCAAGAGACATGAGCGCTCTTTTTTTAACGGACCTCAGCATGTCAACGGAGATGTGGATCGGCGATAAACGTGTAATAGAACACGAGAAAGAAGCCCTCCTTCTCCTCTGCGAGTCCATGAAGGGGCTTCGTGACAGGTACGGAGTTTTTGGATTCTCAGGGAGAAACAGGTCCGGGTGCCGTTACTATAATATCAAGGGATTTGACGAAGCCTATGGCCCCGGGGTAAGAGAGAGGATAGGCGCACTTCTTCCCACCGGGTACACGAGGATGGGCGCGGCGATAAGACATGCCGCGAGCCTTCTTCAAAAGGAGAGGGCGCGTGTAAGACTGCTCTTTATCATCTCTGACGGCAAACCCAATGATATGGATATTTACGAGGGCAGATACGGCCTTGAGGACACGGCAATGGCCATAAGAGAGGCAAAACAAGCAGGTTTGACGCCATTTTGCCTTACCGTGGATAACACTGCGGGAGAGTACCTTCCGCGGCTCTTCGGCAAGGGTAATTACGTAGTGCTCTCAGATGCCAAAAAACTTGCGAGTACTCTGCCCGTGCTATTTGCCCGTGTTGTAAACGGTCTTTAAGATCATGCTTCAAGGGCGTCAGTACCCTCCAAAATCTTCCTTTGCAGACACTTTTCCTTTTGAAGATTGGATTTGACATTTTTCAGGCCATGACTGATAATTGAGACTCTGGTAAAGTCTGCCTTCTCAAGGAGCATGAGCGATGGAAGATAGTCTCAATATAAAGCGGGTGAAGATAAATAACCCCGAGTGCCTTAATTTGATACTGGGGCAGGCCCATTTTATAAAGACCGTCGAAGACCTACACGAGACCCTTACTGCCTCCATGCCGGGTATAAAGTTCGGCATTGCCTTTATAGAGGCATCAGGGCCATGCCTTGTTAGAATCTCAGGTAATGATACAGCCCTTCAAAACCTTGCCGGTGATAACGCCCTTAAACTCTCTGCAGGTCACGCCTTTATAATTTTTCTTAAAGATGCCTTTCCCGTCAATGTACTCAATGCCCTTAAAGCCGTGCCGGAGGTTTGTAGCATCTACTGCGCTACGGCAAACCCAGTAGAGGTCATAATCGCGGAGTCCTCTCAGGGCTGCGGTATCCTCGGCGTAATAGACGGTCTTAAAACAAAAGGAATTGAGGGTGATTGCGATGTAGCGGAACGCAAAGCCATGCTACGGCAATTCGGCTACAAACTGAAGTAGCTCTGCTCAGGGGGTCTGCGCTGTCCGCGGCAATAGGGGACCAGCCATCACCGTATTAAGGGCCTTCCTGCCGGCCTTCAATCCGCATCCTTTTTTTGCCCTCCAAAAGTAAATTCGTTATAATAGAAGAGTTCGAACAGTAATACGTCTCTTGTATCATCTATAAACACGGGTTATATGATAAAAGAGAAAATCAAGAAAATTGCTTTGATCGGCCTTCTACGGGGCATAAAAACCAGGCGCGTCTTTTGTGCCATTATGACCCTGATTGTCATGGGTTTTTATGGATGTTCGCCATCCGGTGCTAATAAAGGGGGCAGAGACCTTGATAAGATTGAGTCTTCAGGATATCTCAAGGTCATTGTGCGCCCGCGTCCAATCACTTTTGCCTTGCCGGGTATTACGCAGATACTTATAGACAGAAAACTCGCCCTTGCCCTTTCGCGTAAACTTGGCCTTAAGTTAAAGCTCGTAGTCATGGACGATGATGCCGCAATGCTGCGAAAACTTCGGGACGGCAAGGCGGACTTTGTCGCCGCGGGCATCATCGCCTCTCCCGAAAAGGATCTCGCCTTTTCCATACCTTATAGATATACAGATGAATTGCTTATAGTAAAAAAAGAAGACGCATCTCCCTCTGAGGCCGGCTCGGGCCGGGACTCTCTTAAGGGCAGGGTCATTTGCCTCAGCCGCGGGAGTCAAAAGACCTCTGCCGTCAGGGGTTTAAAGAGCATTGGAGTGAAGAAGTTAATAGAACCCCTTCCCGGCGCTGACCCGGACCAGGCCCTCAGCCTTCTTGAGAGAGGCGAGTGCTATGGGGCGGTTGTGGATTCTGTCTCATGGGATGAGTTCTCTGATAATTACACCGATCTTACGCAGGCAAGGGTACTGCAGAAGTCTTTGCCCATAGCGCTTCTCATGCGGCCCGGTGCCGTACAGCTTAGGCGAAGGATAAACGAGTTTCTTATCTCGCGCTCCCTAACCTCTGACAGCACCTTGAAGTATAAACTTGACCTCGATGGGATTAAGAAGAAAAAAGTACTCAGGATGATTACGCGCAATAATGCCCTTACCTATTATATTTACAGGGGTACGCCTGTTGGTTTTGATTACGAGATGATAAAGAAGTTCGCAGATGAAGAGGGGCTGAGGCTTGAGGTTGTTCTTCCGCCGGGACACAACGAACTGATTCCATGGCTTAACGAGGGCAGGGCAGATGTTGTAGCCGCGGCAATGACCATGACGGGAGAGAGGAAAAAAAAGGTCGCCTTTACCGAGCCCTACAACTACGTTAAAGAGGTCGTAATCGTCAGAAAAAATGACAAGGCCGTAAAATCGCCTCTTGATTTTGTAGGAAAGACCGTCCATGTCCGAAAGAGCAGTTCTTTTTATGAGAGTCTCATGGCCATTAAGAAAAAGGGGCTCGATTTTGAAATAGTTCAGCTTCCCGATGACATGGAGACTGAAGATATAATAGACGGTCTAATAGAAAAACGCTGGGACATAACTGTATGCGATTCAAACCTTTTGGAGATGGCGCGTGATAAAAGAAAGGATGTAAAGGTTGCCTTTACAATAAAGAAGCAGGGTATAGGATGGGCTGTAAGAAAAGAAGACGTTCAGCTTCTGTCTGCGTTGAATGCCTTTATCAAGAAGAATTACAGGGGTTTTTTTTACAATACTTTAAAAGATAAATACTTCAAGAACACGGCTTCCTCGGGCGCGTGGAGCGAGAAGTTCCGTTACGACACGAGCGGTAATATTTCTCCTTATGATGAGATGGCAAAAAAATACGCCGGTAAATATGGCCTTGACTGGCGTCTTATCGTGGCGCAGATTTTTCAGGAATCAGGCTTTAATCCGCGAAAAGTCAGTTGGGCAGGGGCAAAAGGTCTGATGCAGGTAATGCCGAGAACTGCAAGGGAGCTTGGGCTGAAAGACCTCTATGACCCCGAGTCATCGATTAAGGCCGGGACCTATTATTTAAAGAAACTTCTCGACAGGTTCGCGCCGTCTATCAAGCTCAAGGACCGCATAAGGTTCGCCCTTGCCGCGTATCACGTGGGGTACAACCATGTGGCTGACGCAAGGCTTCTCGCCCGCAGGCAGGGTCTTGACCCTGATGTATGGTTCGAGAATGTTGAGAAGGCCATGCTTCTCCTTCAGAAACGGGTCTATTACCGCAAGACAAGATACGGGTACTGCAACGGGAGAAGAACTGTAAACTATGTGAGAGAAATTCTAAATAGATATAATACCTATTTGAGGGCCGATGTAAATAAGGCGGCCTAATGAGGATTTTAAAATACCTTTGTCCCGTGACACGCTTTTTATATTGCGAAATCTTTTCTCTGCACTGCCCTACATCAGGAGACTGCTTATGAAAATATCCAGATTGTATACCGTAACTTCGACGCTATTTTTACTTTTTCCATTGTTTTTGCTCTCACCCGTACCGGCAAAGGCCGCCGACGTTTTACTTGACGCCGCCTCAAGACAATGTATCGCCTGCCATGAAAGCAATCTTAACGCGCAGATTGTTTTTCATGGCGAGAGAAGCGATCATCCCATTGGCCTTGATTATCTCAAACTCACGCGCAATAACGCCTCCCTTGTCCCGGCGTCACAGCTCAACCCCGCTCTCCGGCTCGAGCATGGCAGGATAGGATGCCTGACGTGCCACGTCTCTTATGATAAGAAGAATCATCTCTTAACGGCAAAAAAACGCGCATCACTATCCTCAGAAGACGCCGACCCCATGCTTACTCTTGACAATAAGGGAAGCGGTCTCTGTATGGCCTGCCACCGGAAGTGAAAGCTGTTTATGTAATACGCCATTGGCCTCTTCTGCCTATGCCTATAGTATTAGTCCATATTAAAAGCAGGGCTTGCCTTTAATAATTATATCCGTCCATTCGCCTTTTTTAAGGGCCTTCATGGTAGGGCCGTAGAATATAAAATCCTGATGAAAAGGCACGGCCACCGTACCGCCGAATCCGGCGTTATCGCCGAGTGCGATATGAACGGTGCCGAGAATTTTCTCTGTCTCGAGGATATTGTCGGGCCGTGTGGCCTTATCGTTAGTGCCTATTCCAAGCTCGGCTATGTTAGCGGCAAGGGGCGTGCGGGCAAGCTCCTCGGACAGGACGCGGGCGTAGTCATCATCGCCAGAAACTTTTATGGCCATGCCTTTTTTTATTATTACGGTTACAGGTGTTTTCATCTTTCGCGTGGGCGCCCATTCAAGGACAAGCCGTCCCTCTGCCGTACCCTCTACTGGTGCAAGAAAGGCCTCGCCTGCGGGAAGGTTACCGGCTGAACCCGGCTCTGTGAGTATACCGGTGTCTGCAAGTACCTCGCGGCCTTCTATGGAAAAAGCTATATCCGTTCCGTTGGGAGAGGTTATCCTCACACGATCCGCCCCGGAGAGTTTTTGCGTCAGCGAGAGGGTTCTTTTTTCGAGTTCCCTCCAGTCTACGTTCATGGCGCCTTCAATCATGCTTCTCTCGAATATGGGCATACTGGCATACCTTACGCCCTTGACATCGGTTAGGAATTTACGGAATTTTGTATGAGTGGTTGAGTAGTTGCTAAGCGCTACTACGGCTGAGGGTGAAGCGGCGTATCTGCCGATAATTTCCTCGGCTTTGGCGATGTCGCTATCATCGGCTGTCTTTGTCAGTATTCTCTCAAGGAGTTTATCTTCCGCCAATCTTTTTGTTGCCTCTGCTCCGAAGGCGGCCTTCCATAAACTTTCATGGGGCTCGACGCCATGACCTCCGCCTGAGGGGTACTCGATATATTGCGTATGACAGAAGGCGCGGCCAGCCCCGGTGAGTTCTTTGGCTATTTTTGCAAGCTCAAGCCGTCTTCCACGCTCGGCCTCTCCGGGGTTTTCATCTTCTGTTATTGTATCTGTAAAGACGATGACGGATTCGTCTTTTTTTACGCCGAGATTCAAGCTGAATATGTTTTCCAGTACTTTGTTCATAGCGCCTTCCTTAGTTTTTTTTTATTAGGATAGACTATAACACCTGCCGGTATTTTGTCAATATGCCCGGTTATTGTCCTGTCGCATTATATTGAAAATAAAAGACATATTGACAAAAAGACGCGCAAAACAGTATAATAAAGGAAAAGTTTAAATGCAAACCCGTTGTTTTACTTGCAAAAGAGATTGTTATGCCAGATAAAATCTCCGTAAAAGTCCTTATTGTGGATGACGACACAAACCTACGCGAGCTTCTCGCAGAGGCTGTAAGGGACTGGGGGTATGATGTCTATATAGCTGAGAGCTGTGAAGATGCCATTGACCTCATGGCAGATGAAAGATTTAATATCGTTATATGCGACTTGAAAATGCCCGGCAGAGGCGGCTTGAGTCTTCTTGAGAGAATAAAGTCCCGTAGAAAAGATGTGAATGTAATTATAATTACGGGATACGCTACCATCGATACTGCTGTTAAGGTCATTGAGGCAGGCGCCTATGATTATCTTACAAAGCCATTTCAGCTTGATGAGCTGAAGGCTGTATTGAAAAAGTCATCTGATAAGCCTCACCTGCCGCAGAACGACGCAGTCCTCTTTGATAAACTAAGAGATACCTACGGCGATCTTGAGGTAATGAAAACCATTCAGAGGAATAGGACTGATAAGCCGAGTTGAGTTTTTTCGCTGACCGCAAGAGAGTAGAGCTCTCAGTATCTTATATCTTTTTTTTCCGTAGTTATTTCTCAGAGAAAAATATTATATGAATTCAGAGATGATATCCAGGGTAAGGGATACGCTAAATAAGTTTTCCATGCTTCACGACGTCAAGAGGGTAGTCGCGGCAGTAAGCGGAGGGCCTGATTCCACGGCCATGCTTCATACACTTTTTTTATTGCGCGATGAATTCGGCATTGAGCTTGCCGTTGCACATCTTAACCATAATCTTCGTGGTGAAGAGTCTAAAAGAGACCATCGGTTTGTCAGGGAAAAGGCCTCTGAATACGGTCTTGAATTTTTTGACTGCACCTTGAGAGCGGGGCTCCTTAAAGAAAACTCGGGCGAAGGCCTTCAGGCCGCGGCAAGAGAAAGGCGTCTTGCTTTTTTATTTGATACGGCAAAAAAGTTCAAGGCCTCGCGTATTGCCGTCGGTCATACCATGGACGATCAGGCCGAGACCATGCTCATGCGTGTCATAACGGGGAGCGGTCTTGCCGGGTTATCGGGGATGTGGCCCGTACGGGGCCTGCTCATAAAACCCCTTATCAAGATAAGCCGTGCTGAGGTGATGGCCTTCATTAAAAGGCAGGGCCTGAATTATATCGTCGATTCATCAAACCTCAAGGACTCTTATCTCAGAAATAATATCCGCCATCGCCTTATGCCCTTTATTAAAGAAAACTATAATCCTTCCATTGTTCCGACTCTGGCAAGGACAGCCGAACTGCTTCGCCATGACAATAATTACATCGAGGCCATTGCAAGGCACCTCGGCGTTGAACTCAAGAAAACACAAAGAGAGGTCGTCCTTGACGCCGGGAGATTACAGGGGCTTCATCACGCACTTCTTACACGTGTGTTTTTATCTTCAGCAGGATCATTTTCCAAACGGTCGCGTATCAGCTCCTCTCACATATCGGCCTTTATAGAGCTTGTTAATAGCGAAAAACCGAATCTCAGTATTACCCTGCCGGGAGGATTAACTGTGCGCAGGGAGTACGGACGGATAATTCTCACCCCTCGGCCACTACCTGTGGCCAAACCATTTGAGACAGTGCTTTTGGCTCCGGGAGTTACAAAGATAAAGGGCGTCGGGAGGCTTGTGGCTACGGTCATTGAAGGCAGGCATGTATCATGGGGAAAGGGGACCGCCTGCTTTGATTATGAAGCAATCGGCAAAAAACTCAAGGCCCGGTCTTTTCACCCCGGCGACAGGATAAGGCCCTTTGGCATGAAAGGACATCGGAAGGTAAAAGATATTTTTATTGATGAGAAAGTACCCATTGGGAGACGCGGAAGAACGCCGCTTGTATTTGCCGGTGATGAGGTTTTGTGGGTTGCAGGAATAAGACAGTCCGAGGCATGCAGAGTTAATCAGGATACGGCGAAAACCTTGAAGGTTAAGTTCATGCGTAGCCGTAGCTGAACTCAAGGTCAGAGCGGGATGGGGCTATTTTTAAGAAAGCCTTGAAGGTGGGAACAACATACATCAAATACAAGAGGCCCGCCGGAACTCCGGCGGGCCTTTGCTTGTGAAGAGATGTTTATTCTTTTACTTGCAGAACCCCTTCCCGCTTAGACGCCGCGCGAGGAGGCGGATGATTATTTAGGGGCCTGTGGTCACGCTGAAGTTGAAGCTCGATGTATCCACAACGACTCTGAAGTTGAATGGGAAGATACCCACGTAAGAATTGAAGACGTATGCCCCGAGGGGAGCCGTCACAGGGACGGCGTGGGTGAGATGAACCGTTGTTGATGCCCCGCCGTTAAGGCAGAGACGAGGTACGGGGTTAAAGAGAGAGTCGTTTGCCGGGAATAGGGCGCCGCCCGGCAGTGTCACGTTCTCCCAATACTG
>CAYYUX010000031.1:0-17316 GCA_964474975.1 uncultured Thermodesulfobacteriota bacterium | reverse complement strand
TTCTGTTCTTTCCCTTCGCGCTAAGAGCGAGGTCTTTTACGTCGTACTTCATCTGTCCTCCATGTTACTTTTTTTTTAATGGTTTAAGGTAGAACATCGAAATTTCTATTTCTGTATCTTTAAAAAGATAAAAACAGGAAAGAAAAAACATTCTTCCACTCTGTAAAGGGTTCTATCTGAAGACTCTATTCAGAAGAGATCCCTTAAAAAACATGACAAAATGGCCGGATGCTGAAGATACCCGGCCATAGGTCATGACAAAAATGCTATACGAGGCCCCCCATGCAGAGCAAACCCGCGGTTGAAGCTCTTACAGACCGGCCGCCTTGCGAAGGATGTCGGCCTTGTCTGTCTTTTCCCAGGTAAAGTCAGGACCCACTTTACCAAAATGGCCATAAGCGGCGGTCTGTCTGTATATCGGCCTGAGGAGGTCGAGGTCTTTGATTATCTCAGCCGGTTTAAGCCTGAAGTTCGCCCTGATAAGGTCCTCTATCTTCTGCTCGGGAACCGCTTCCGTGCCAAAGCAATCCACCATGACGGAGACTGGTTCCGGCACACCTATGATATAGGCAAGCTGAAGTTCGCACTCGCCGGCAAGACCTGCGGCAACGACATTTTTGGCCACATACCTTGCCATGTATGAGGCGGAACGGTCAACCTTGGAGGGGTCCTTGCCTGAGAAGGCGCCGCCGCCGTGACTACCGTGGCCGCCATAGGTATCAACGATTATTTTTCTGCCGGTAAGACCGCAGTCGCCGTGAGGTCCGCCCACTATGAACTGACCCGTCGGGTTTATAAGGTACTTTGTCTCAGGCGTAAGAAACTCCGCAGGTATGGACTTTTTTATTACCTCTTCAATGATGCCCTCAGTAAGGTCTTTCTTGCTCACATCAGGTGTGTGCTGACTGGAGACGACTACTGTATCCACGGTGGTGGGTTTGCCGTCAAAGTACTTTACAGTAACCTGACTCTTGCCGTCGGGCCTCAGAAAATCAAGGTCAAGATTTTTTCTCGCCTCGGCGAGCCTTGCCGATACCTTATGAGAGAGCATTATGGGCATGGGCATAAGCTCAGGCGTATGGTCGCAGGAGTATCCGAACATAAGCCCCTGGTCTCCGGCGCCCTGCTCTTTAACCTCACCGCTGTCTACTCCCATGGCAATATCAGGCGACTGCCTGTCAAGGCTTACCATGACTGCGCATGTGTTATAATCAAAACCCATGCTCGCGTCGGTATAGCCAATTTCCTTAATGGTATTTCTTACAATGTCCTGATAATCGATTCTTGCGTTGGTGGTTATCTCGCCTGCTATGATGACTACACCTGTGGTGACCATGGTCTCGCATGCCACCCTGCTCCTGGGGTCTTCGGTGAGGAGCGCGTCAAGTATGGCGTCTGATACCTGATCGGCAACCTTGTCGGGATGCCCCTCCGTAACAGACTCTGACGTGAAAAGGTATTCTCTATACTCCATTTATAATCTCCTTTTTGACTCAAATTGATTAAAGGTTCCTATTATCTACTTAATTTGTATACTTGTCAAACAAAATCATAGAGTTATGAAAACTCTTCATTATAAAACTCCGGCAGTCTCGCGCTTACATATTTTTCTACCTCTATGGCCGTGGGAAACTTGATTATCTCTTCGCATATTTCCCTTGCCCATGCGTAACTTACGGAACGCAGCAGACGCTTGACCTTGAGTATGGATATTGCGTTCATGCTTAGGGTCTGTATGCCGAAACCCAGCAGTATAAGCGCGTATTCGGGCTCTCCCGCCATCTCTCCGCAGACGCCCACACTGACTCCTGCATCAATCGCGGCGGCGGCCACGGACTTTATGACCCTGAGGACAGCCGGGTGATAGGGCTCGTAGAGATATGCCACATGTTCATTTGCCCTGTCAATAGCAAGGGAATACTGTAGCAGATCGTTAGTGCCTATTGAGATAAAGTCCACCTCTTTAACAAGCAGATCAGCCACAAGCGCCGCCGAGGGTATCTCAATCATAATACCTGTCTCAACGGCGGGGTTAAAGTCTTTCCCCTCGCTCAGGAGCTCTTCCTTGGCTTCTTCAAGCACGGCCTTTGCCTGCCTCAACTCCCCGACGCCAGATATCATGGGAAACATTATCTTGACCTTTCCATGGACAGAACTCCTAAGCATACCCTTGAGCTGAGCCTTAAAAACATTCCTGTATTTAAGGCATAGCCTTATTGCCCTCAGCCCGAGCGCGGGATTGCTCTCTGCGGAAGGGTCAAAACCCGGCAGTTCCTTATCTCCTCCAATATCAAGGGTGCGGATTATCACGGGGTTTGGATATACCTTACGCGCCGCCTCGCTGTAGGCCTTGTAGTGTTCTTCCTCGGTAGGCAGGGTCCTGCGGTTGAGGTAGAGAAACTCCGTACGATAAAGCCCTATTCCCTCGGCGCCATGTTCTGTCAGAGAGTTAATATCTTCTATTAGCTCCATGTTGCCGCGAAGCGCCACGCGGCGTCCGTCAAGAGTCTCGCAGGGCAGATCCCTGTAATGAAAAAGAGTCTTGTCGTAGTCGGCGTATCTTTCCTGCTTCTTTTTGTAAAGTTCAATAACGCTATCTGGAGGGTTGATGATAAGAGTACCCGTCGTGCCGTCGAGGATAATCATGTCACCTGTCTCCACCACAGCCGTAGCCGTCTCAAGACCGACGATAGCGGGTATCTCAAGAGCTCTTGCCATTATTGCAGTATGAGAGGTCTTTCCGCCGAGATCGATGCTGAAGCCAAGCACCATATCCTTTGAAATCTGAGCCGTATCAGCAGGTGAGAGGTCGTGGGCAACTACTATTACAGGCTCTTTGATACATGAAAGTGTCTCATCGTGCCTGCCTGCGAGATTGAATATTATCCTGTTGACTATATGCTCAAGGTCATAACTCCTCTCACGGAGGTACTCATCATCAACAGTGTTAAAATAATCCATGAGCTTGGCAAGGACTTTCTTCAGCGCCCACTCGGCATTTATCTTCTCTTCTTCAATAGTTTTTATGGTGTCTCTGATGAGCATGGTATCTTTGAGTATCATGAGGTGGGCCTCAATGATATTGATATGCTCTTTGTCTCTGCCGGCATCCTCCATCTTCAGCCGGACACGCTCCAGCTGAGCCCTGCTCTGCTCAAGGGCCCCTTTGAAGCGCGCAATTTCCACAAGACTGCCCTCACTGTCAAGATGACAGTATTGAACATCGCTCTCCACACCGCGTTTTATCACATAGGCCCGCGATATAACAATGCCCGGGGAGACTCCGATGCCCTTGAAGAAACCTGCGTGTTTTTGTTTCTCAGCCATTAGTCCTCACCAAAAAGGTTGTTAATCAGCGCCCCGAGGGCCTCCATGGCGGCAAGGGCGTCATCTCCCTCGGTCCTGAGGGTTATCTCTGCGCCCTTTGGCGCCGCGAGCATAAGGACTCCGAGGATACTCTTGCCGTTGACCTCCTGGTCGCCTTTGAGGACGAAGATCTCGGCCTCGAAACGGTTTGCCTCCTGAACAAAAAAAGAAGCGGCCCTGGCATGAAGACCAAGCTTATTCTGTATGGTAAAGGTTTTTTCCATAAAATCAATTATCCCGCAACTCTTCCTCTACGACAATTTATCAAGACTCAGCACGCAACATGGCGAAAAAAAGCATTCTAATCCCATGCCCCGGCCTGCGCCTTTCCCGCCACTTACCGGGACTTTTTTTTATCCTCGGGCAGGGCCATTACATCAAGGGTAACACCCGAGGAGACGAGGCGCTCCAGAGCGCTCTGCTCCGCCTCTGTTATCATTACCGAGGACGATAGTTTTGTCTTATAATCGGCATGGTGGATATTGCCTATGTTAAGGCGCGTAAAATAAAAACCAGCGTCGTAAATGTTTACCGCCGCGGCAATGGATGACAAGACTACCATTATCCGCCTCCCTTCCAGCGCAGGGTTCTTTAGAAAGATACCGGCGGCGCGGCAATCCAGTATCTTTATCTCAAAACCGTAGTCAGAGGCAAAACCGGACAACTCTTTTTCCAATATATCCTGCGCTGACTCGTCTGCCACCACTACGAGCATATCAGAGGCCGTTGAGGGGACCCATGCGTGTATCACCTGACCATGGAGCAGCCTGTCGTCAACCCTCACAAGGGTTATCACTGTTCATTCACCTTTGCATTAAAAGCATGCCCTCTCCGGCAAGGCCTGAATAAGAATATTACGGGACTACTTGCCCCTCAACATATCACCGGCTATGGCCATGCTCTTTCGTCCATACTCTTCAAGAAAAGCGGCGACTTCCCGTAGTGATTTACCTTCACGGAGGGAATCGAATTTGATAAGCACGGGAAGATTAACGCCTGTCATTATCTCCACGTCTCTATCCTCAAGGATGGACATCGCTATATTGGTTGGTGTGCCGCCGAAGAGGTCCGTAAAAACAATAACACCATCACCTCCGTCCACCTCGCTTACGGCGCGCAGAAGCCTCCCGCGCAGTGCATCTACATCGTTATAATCTTCGATAGAGACGGGTTTTATCTTATCCATCCCGCCCTTTATCATCCTGGCCGCGTCAAGCAGTGCCTTGCCAAGCTCTCCATGCGTGATTACTACAGCGCCTACCATGGCTCTCCTTATCAAAGTTTATCTATATCCCGGTGTCTCTGCCTGAGAGTGGAAATGTCTGTTGTAAGCGTGCCTGCAATGGCCTCTGCTATGGCAACGGAGCGGTGCTTACCGCCCGTACATCCCACGGCCACGGTCAGATAGGTCTTTCCCTCCTGCCAGTAAAGGGGAACAAGAAAATCAAGAAGCCCCCTGACCCTCTCAAGAAAGCCCCCGGCCTCGGGAAGAGCGAGGACGTAATCTCTCACCTTTGCATCGGTTCCGTTCAGGGTGCGCAGTTCCGTAACAAAAAAGGGGTTGGGTATAAACCTTACGTCAAAAACGAGATCCGCATCCGTTGGAACGCCATAACGAAAGCCGAAAGAGACAAGATTAATGGTAAGCTTGCTACGGTTAATGGGACCGGCGCAGTATTCCCGTATAATATTTCTAAGCTGATGGACATTATACGCGCTTGTATCAATAATCTTATCGGCGTTAAACTTCAGCTCTTTAAGAAGCCTTCTCTCCATTACAAGCCCCTCAAGGGGGCTCTCTCCTGCCGCGAGGGGATGGGCTCTTCTCGTCTCGCTGAATCTCCTCACCAGTATATCATCGGCGGCCTCAAGATATAAAAGGGTGGCCTTGTATCCGGCCTCTCTTATTGTCTGAAGCGCCTCGATTATCTCTTTCAGGAAGATACCCTCGCGGACATCCACCACCATGGCGGCTTTTTTGGCCGCGCCGCCGCCTATGACTATATCCATGAAGGCGGGAAGCATGGGTACGGGCAAATTATCCACGCAGAAAAACCCCGTATCCTCAAGGGCCTTTATGGCCGTTCTTTTGCCGGCCCCCGAGGGGCCGCTTATGACGACAAGCTCTACGTCCTTCAATCTATATCTATAGCCCCGGGGTTATTGATGGCCGCATTCAGCTCGGCCTCGAATTTCCTGCCGGGATGCTTTCCCATAATCTTTACTATTCTGTTACGCGCCGCAACCTCGACAATGGCGGCCACGCTTCTGCCCGGGCTTACGGGTATCTTCAGATAAGGCATATCAACACCGAGGATATCAACGGTATTGTCCTCAAAACCAAGTCTCTCGTAGACTCCGGCAGGGTCCCATTTAACCAGCTCTATGACAAGATCAAGCTGTTTCTGCTCTCTAATGGCAGTTATTCCGAAGAGATCCTGAATATTTACTACGCCTATCCCCCGTATCTCCATATGATAACGGATAAGGTCGGCGGCAGTGCCGATGAGGGTAGATGGCGGGAGTTTCTTTATTATGACAACATCATCGGCGACGAGCCTGTATCCGCAAGCCACGAGGTCAAGGGCGCATTCGCTCTTGCCTATACCGCTTTTTCCCTTTAAGAGGATGCCTATGCCGAGTACATCCATAAGCACGCCGTGCATCCTCACTGTCGGAGCGAGCCTGTCATCAAGAAACTTGGTAAGGTCCTCAATAGCAACTGAGGTTGTGAGTACGGTGGTGTATAGCGGTATCGCCATCTCGTCGCAGACCTCGACGAGAACGTCTGGAGGGACCTCTCCCTTTGTAATGATGATCGCGGGTATCTCCGGCTGTCTGATGACGGCAAGGGTCCTGGCGAGCTTTTTTTCCTTCAGCCCCCTTAAGTAGCCGCACTCGGCGGCGCCGAATATCTGTATCCTGTCCAGATGAAGCTCATCGAGCAGACCTGTGAGCAGGAGCCCGGGCTTCTGGATATGAGGAGTCGTAAGCTCCTTATCTATCCCCTTATGGCCTGCCGCGAGCTTAAAATGGAGATGAGCAATTTTTTTATCTTCAAAGATTTCTTTAACGGGGCCGCCCATACTAAAGCCTCAATGCTTAAGACGTCATGGGTAGATAAGAAGAAGGAGGTCTACCCGGCGCACTTTGTGTCTGCCTCGGATATAATTTTAAAGATAGTTGATGGGTCGGATGCCTTCATTAAGCGCTCTCTGAAATCAATACTTTTGAGTATACGTGATATACAGGCAAGTAGCTTCAGGTGTGCCGCCGCCGAGTTCTCAGGGGCTATAATGAGAAAAATGAGGTGAACGGGTTTATCGTCTATGGCCTTAAAATCTATCCCTTTCCTGCTCCTTCCGAAAAACACCCTTATTTCATTGATGCCGCGAAGCTTACCGTGAGGAAGGGCCACGCCATGTCCGATACCGGTAGTGCCGAGCTTTTCTCTCGCAAAGAGCGCTTTTAAGGCCTCGTCTTTATCAAGACCCGGCAACTTATCCTTGAGATAATCCACCATCTCCACAAGGATACCCTCCTTATCCCCGGCCTTCAGAGATGGGATAATGCTGTCCTCATATAAAACATCTGAGAGTTTCATGGATACTTACCCCACCCTTGGGCATGGTTTTGCCCTGCGGAAGAAGATGTGAACTCTTTCATAAGCCCATCGGGCATCGACTCCGGAAAAAGCCCGACGAAGCGTAACTGGCTATCTCGTACGGGTTTCTATAAGACCGTAGTTGCCGCTCTTTTTTTTGTATATTACGCTGACACTGCTCGTGTCGTGATCGGTAAAAATAAGAAAATCGCCGTCCATGACATCAAGTTGCATGGCCGCCTCTTCAACGGACATGGGTTTTATGAACTGGTTCTCACGCTTTATGACGCGTGCGGCCTGCGAGTTAACGCCTGCATCAGAACCATCCGCAAAATCCGGGGCCGGGGCCGCACAGACGCTCTCTCCGTTCTTGTGGCCCTTCACCCTGTCCTTGTGTTTCTTGACCTGTATGTATAGTTTATCAAGGACGTTGTCTATGGCGGAGTACATGTCCTGAGTGGCCTCTTGCGCCTTGATGGTGACGCCGTTGGCGGATACGGTGGCATCGGCTATGTGACGTATTTTTTCAACGGAGAGGACCCAGTGTATCTCAACAGGATCAAAAAGAAATCTCCCTATACGTCCGCTTTTATCTTCAGCGTATTTTCTGAGCGCATCTGAACTATCCATGTGTCTGAACGTAACACTAACGTGCATCTTCAACCTCCAGTAAAGAGATACCGCGACGCCCCTCTGGGCATAATCGGTTAATTTTGTATCTTATTGTAAAGCGCCGACTATCTTGACTCAGCTATAGTGAGCGATGAAATACGAATACTACTAATCCTACTTCCTCGCATCATCAAGAACCCGGAGTAAGTGAAGATAAAAGAGCCTCTCCGTGCCTTGAGTAAAGCTTAATCTCTCATATTGTTATTATATTACAAAAGAAGAGTACTTATATCAAAAATATACCCGCAAGTCAAAGAAAGTCTTCTTTTAAGAAGAAGACCATCATCGGCAGAAGCGGATAAAACAATTAAAAACAGCACTTTCTCCGACTCGATGACGGCAAACCCAGTGCCTCTCTGTACTTGGCCACTGTGCGTCTTGCCACTTTTATACCGGAGCGGCCGAGTATACTCACTATATCCTGGTCGCTAAAGGGCTTTGCCGAGTCTTCCTCATCTATGATGCCGCGTATCTTAAGTTTGATATACTCCGGTGTCACATTACCGCCGTCAAGGCCCAGCATACTGCTTGAGAAAAAATACTTCAGTTCAAAGAGCCCCCTCGGAGTATCCACATACTTGTTGGAGGTCACCCTGCTTACAGTAGATTCATGCACGCCGAGTATGGCGGCCACATCCTTCAGTACGAGGGGCCTCAGGTATTTCAGCCCTTTATCAAGAAAATCCCTTTGAAAATCAACGATACACTCCACCACCCTGTATATCGTCCTCTGTCTCTGATGTAGGCTCTTTATGAGCCACATGGCGCTACGCACCCTTTCCTGCAGATAGTTCTTGTCAGGGCCTTTCATGCCGTCCCCGCCCGATAGCATATTCCTGTAATAATTACTTACCTTGAGCTTCGGCATGCCATCATCATTGAGGACGATGATATATTCGTCGCCGGCTTTTCTGATAAAGACATCAGGCACTATATGCCGTGGCGCAGTGCCGCCGAAGCCTGAGCCGGGCGTGGGGGTAAGGGCGCTCGTTATGAGGCGCGCGGCCTCTCTCACATCATCTACGGATACGCCGAGGCTCCGCGCTATGCCCTTAATATTACGGGCCGCGAAGGCCTTTAGATGATAGTTTATTATCTCTTCCGCCACCATATTTCTCTCGGGCAATAGCCTTGCCTGTATTAGTAGACACTCCCTTGCCGTCCGCGCGCCGGAGCCTGAGGGGTCAAGGCCGTGAATAAAGCCGAGGACCCTCCTGACATCGGCCGCATCACTGCCGGAGCATCGGGAAATCTCCTGCACAACTGCCTCTTCAAACTCATCATCGTTGTCAAGGCCATCTCCATCAAGGACACGGAGATAACCGTCGTCATCTATGTTGCCTATAATGAATTCAGCAAGGGCCTTGTCTTCCTCGCTTATATCCTGACCCTTTATCTGCCATAGCAGATACTCCTGAAGGCCGTCATCAGAGGCGGCGATATTTCGAAAGACATCATAATCATCATTATTCTTCACGTTGAAGTTAAGGGCGCCGCCGCCGTAATCACCACCCTCGGCAAGGTAGTTCTGCCACTCAAGCATCTCTGCGTTCTTATTCTCAGTCTCTAACTCTGATACGCTCTCCCCTTCAAGGGGCGCGGCCTCCTCGGCTGTTACGCCGTCCTCAAGGACAGGATTCTGCTCCATCTCTTCCTTTACCGTCTCAATAAGGTCCAGCCTCGAAAGCTGCAGGAGCTTTATGGCAAGCTGAAGCTGAGGCGTCATAACGAGGCTCTGAGAGAGCTTTAAAACCTGTTTTAACTCATAGGCCATTACAGAAACCTTCTTTTAAAGCATATGGCTGAAACGATCATATTACGCAGGTGAACCTCTCGCCGAGGTATACATCGCGCACGCCTTTATGATCGAGTATCTCATCAGGCGTACCTGACATTAACATCTTTCCATTATCAATGATGTAGGCATAATCACATATACCAAGGGTAGCGCCCACATTATGGTCTGTAAGAAGTATGCCTATACCCTTGTTCTTCAGCTCTACCATTATATCCTGTATATCGCAGACCGCCTTGGGGTCTATGCCCGAGAAGGGCTCGTCAAGGAGCAGGATACGGGGCGAGTTTACCATGGCCCTCGCTATCTCCACCCTCCTCCTCTCGCCGCCGGAGAGGGAATATGCCTTTACCCCCGCAAGGTGTCCTATGCCAAGTTCGGCCAGATGTCCCTGTAGACGCGATTCAATCTCATCCTTTGATATGTTCTGATACTCAAGGACGGCCCTTATATTCTCCTCAACAGTAAGTTTTCTGAAAACAGAGGGCTCCTGCGCGAGATAACCGAGGCCCATCCTTGCCCTCTCATACATGGCAAGGCCCGTAAGGTCATTATCGCCAAGGGTGACATGGCCCGAATCAGGGGGAATAAGACCTACTATCATATAAAAAGATGTAGTCTTGCCCGCGCCGTTGGGGCCGAGAAGCCCAACTATATTGCCGGGTTCTATTGTAAGGCTTACACCGTCAACGACACGTCTTTTTCTAAAAGACTTAACGAGACCCTTTGCAGTGAGCGTTCTTGACATCCATTCCCCCGCTGTCTATGCCGCCTGACTTTGAGGGTTCCACCTCATCGGCGCACTTCTTTTCCGGTATTATTACGGCCTTAACCCTGCCATTCTTCGCGCCCTCTACGAGGGCGCTGTCATCGTCAAGATAGAGTGTTATTTTATCGCCCCTTACAGTATCGGTGCAACGCTCGATTACGGCATTACCCGTAAGGAGAAGTATATGCTTGACCCTGTCATATACGGCGCGCTCCGACTTTGCCACGCCCGAGGACCTGTAAATTCTCACATGTCCTCTCGCGTCAATTTTATTCACATCATTAGATTTGCCGTATTGCATCTCCAGCTCATCGGAGCAGAGGAGAAAATTCTCTCTGGCCTCAACGTCGCCCTTGAAGATAACTGTCTTTGAGGTCCTGTCCGCCTTCATGCTGTAAGAGGTAATGGTTATGGGTACAGCTTTTTCCTTACGGGAGGCCTTTTCTGCCTTAGTACCTCCCGCCATGACCTCATTGCCAAGGGACAAAGTAAATACTCCGAGTAATATCAATATGAAAAGCGAGCTTCCCGCCCCTCTAACCCGGCAGAAGCCGATGAGTTTATTCATATATAAGATCAAGCCCTTTACTCCCGTCATGCACTTTGCGGCAACAGAGCCGCCCCATCAGCTTATTATCAGCCCGCCTATCTATCCATTCCCTTAACGCTTATTACGGCCCTTACGTTTTTTAATATCGAGACATTGCCGCTATCCACATCTGCCCTGAAACCCACTCCAGTAACCATCATATCGCCCTGGGTAATTGAGACGGGTTTATCTGAGGCAATACGTCCGGCGGCGCTGTCATAGCGAAGCCTGTCTGTCTTCAGGGTAAAGCCCTTTTCCGAGAAAACAACTACATTCCCTCTCGCTAAAATTACCTTTTTTGCCTCATTAAAAGTACCGTCATCGGCCTTCATTGTAAAAGGCTCGCCGTTTTTAGGGTAAAAAAGCAAGTTTATACCCTTAAGGACCATTGACTTCTTACTCTTGAAAGATGTGGCATCTTTTGCCCTGAGCCTCCATATGGTACGCCCGTCCCTGGTATTGGAATAATTCAGACCCTCTACCTTGACGCCGATGTCCTTATCTTCCGTAAAGGTAACTTCTCTCGTGCTTGTCGTCCTGTAATAGATGACTACGAGGATAACGAGACCGGCTAATGAGAGAATAATAAAAGCCGGTAGCACAAGTTTTACAGTCTGCTTCATAGAGGGGTTCTTATATCAGCATCAATGCCGACAAGTCTTATCATGCAAAAATTATACCACCAAGGCAATAAGGGAGTAAAGTCAAATATACCCTTTAAACAACACAGAGATAAAAAAACATCAATTAATTCGAAGAGTTATGCTACGGACGTCTAACTACCGCCCTGAGAGGGGATAAGACGCAAAAGTGGTCTTCAACCCGGCCCCTAAGATCACTCCAGATACCTGCCGATAAGACCGTCCCATAGCCCTTGCGCCTTGAGCATCATCTCGCATATTTCCCGAACAGCGCCACGACCGCCGGGGGCTGAGGTCACATAATCCACCCGTTCCCTTACCTCGGCAACGCCTCCCGGCACAGAGGCGGAAAAACCAACCCTTTTAAGGACGGGAATATCCACAAGGTCATCTCCCGCAAAGGCTGTCTCCGATGCCTGACGGCCTGTATCTTCAAGTATTTTTAAAAAGCAGGCGAGCTTGTCTTTTTTGCCCTGATAGAGCATCTCAATGCCAAGGTCACGGGCCCTCAAGGCCACCACCCTCGATTCTCTCGCCGTTATTATCCCCACATCTATACCGCCCCTCATAAGGAGCTTGATGCCGTGTCCGTCGCGCACATCAAAACGCTTTATCTCACCGCCCTTGTCGCTGTATATTATAGAGCCGTCTGTGAGCACGCCGTCAACATCAAGGATGAGGAGTTTTATCCTGTTCATCTTTTCACTAAGTTTTTCGTCCATGGATTACCTCAATAATCAATCATGCGCCTATTGCCGTCACGGCCTTAAGAGTTGAGCTTCTCTAATGAAAACCCTACCTTAAAAATCCCTTCTTTATCCCCTCTGAGTTTCAGGGGAAAGAGCAGAAGTATGGTGCTACCTTGAAAGCACCTCTCAAAACCCGCCTCCGAGAGCGTCACCGTATAGATGGGAAAGGACCATACACTGGCCTCTTGTTCCATGCTCAGGCAGAATACAGCGCCTGCAAAACCATCTACCGCCCTGAGGAAACTGACCCCCTTGAGCTCAAGGCTTTCTTTTAGCCCGAACCTCTCCACCACGCCATCACCGCCGACAACCTCAAAAGACGAAAAAGGGCCATCACAGCCCGGAAGAAGCACATTAAACTCAAGGCCGTAGGAGTAGCCGTCCAAGACACCATCGCCCTTCTTGCTAATCGCCGAGGTAATGGAAAAGCCGCCCTCTTTATTTACTGAAACTTCTTTTGTAATGGATAGCTCTACTGTGTCAAGAGAGGCTGACCTTGAAAATACCGCCCCGCGCTCTGTAGTAATTACCTCATATTCGGCCCCGGCAAAGTCACCGGCATCGCAGTATGTCCCCTTGACAAAGGCCTCGTGAGTCTCGCCACGGGAGATGAAGCGGTCCACAAGGGAGCCTCTCCTCATCGAGTCTGTAATAAGAAAGCGCTTGATGCCTTTTTCCTTGGACTTTACGGAATCATGAATACTCTTTGCACCATCACTCTTATCTTCGTCTTCGTCTGCAAGGGCCAGGACCTTCTCGTGATAGGCCTCGGGCCACCTTGAAAGAACATTCATGGCATTAAGATGAAGGCCCCTTGAATCGAGTTCAAAGGCCGCGCCGCCATGCCTCGGGCTCATGAAGAGTGCGCTATCACCTCCGCGTATAATCACCTCTTCATGGCCGTCTGCGTCTACATCGGCCTGCTCCACGGAAGGCTCCCCGCGGATACCCTCAGAAAGAATATCCTCGGCAAAGAGGATATTCTTATATACCTCTGTCCTCAGATGGGGTAGATACAAGCCGCCGAAAATTCCGTGCCAGTATGCGTCGTTGCACTGCGCCTTATATAAATACGTAGCGGCCTCTTCAAGTACCTCTGCGGAGA
This sequence comes from uncultured Thermodesulfobacteriota bacterium, assembly GCA_964474975.1. Taxonomy (GTDB): domain Bacteria; phylum Desulfobacterota; class GWC2-55-46; order GWC2-55-46; family JADFVP01; genus JAJRZX01. The sequence goes on along the minus strand of CAYYUX010000031.1, from coordinate 4,026 downwards.
GGACATCATCGGCGCGCCTTTTTTCCAATAGCCCGCTTGCCGAGAGCATACGCTTATTCATCCAGTTTGATTCAGGGTATTTGGCGAAAAACCCCCGCCAGGTGCCGCCCTGCAAAAATCTTCTTTTGGTCTTATCGGACTTGCCGTCGCCAAGAGACTCTCTTGTATCGTGATACTCTTTTGCCGCCTCTACGGGAAGGGACCACTCCCCCATCTCCATGTAGGAGCACGTAGGCAGATAGACCCTGCCAAGGGGTTTTGCCTCATCGGCGTAACGGCCAAGGGTCAGGGATTTCACGTCTTTCATGGCCCCTATCATCTCAAAAAACCTCTTCAGCCAGCCGTCCTTGAAGACGAGCTTATGAGTACCCGGCCAGACGCCGAACTTTTCGCCGTCATCTCCATAGATAGCGGCGTAGCCAGGCGTCGCATTTTCTTTTAATCCATTGAAGTATCCCTCAAGCTCGGCAACGTCCCTGAAGGGTATAAGGTAGCGCAGGGCCTCGCTCCCGGGGAATAGTTTTATAATCTTTCCCTGGTCTTCAGAGATAAAATAACCTCCAAGGGCCTCGGGCCTAAGCCCGGCCTTTATAAAATGGAAATCATCTACAAGGGCATACTCCACGCCGGCCGCATTAAGGGTGCCCGGAAGCGTCGGCTCCCAGACCCTCTCGGCGAGCCATAACCCCGTGGGTCTGCTCCCGAAGAGCTCTTCTATCCTATCGGCCATCATCTTAATCTGCGCGATACGGTCCCTCTCGGGGATAACGGCGAGGATGGGCTCAAAAAACCCCCCGCCCATGACCTCGACCTGCCCCCTCTTTACCATCTCCCCCATGAGCTCGATATACTCGGGATGTTTTTTGACGATCCACTCAAGGAGAAACCCGGAATTGTGAATAGTCATCTTTATGGCGGGATATTCGTTAAGGAGTCTTAAAAAAGGCCAATAGGCCTTCTGATAGGCATCTTCGACGACAAAGTCAAAGTTGCCGACGGGCTGATGATTGTGTATACAGAAAGGGAAATTTATCATACAGGAATATTCCAAATTAAAAAGACTGTTTTGTCCCTGAAAAACCTATAAAAACAAGAGACCCACGGGGGCGGCCGAAGCGGCTCTTTGCCTCACCCGTGGTCGCTATCTTAACCGCTATATCAAAGGCCTTAAAGCAGGTCCACGACATGGACGACCTTTGCCTTAACGCCGTACTTATGAAGCCCGTCCCTAAGCTGGACAATACAGCCCGGGCATGCAGTGGCAACTATATCTGCCTCGCAGTCACGGATGCTATCGGCCTTTCGCTTTGTTATCTTAATGGAAAGCTCGTAGTTACTCATGCTGAGTCCGCCGCCGAGGCCGCAACAGCTACATGGGAACCTCATCTCACGAAACTCAAGGTCATCTCTGCTCTTAATAAGGTCCCTCGGCGCGTCTCTTATGCCCTGATTGCGGTTAAGGTGGCACGGGTCGTGATAGGTGACAACTGGCCTTTTAGTCTTGAGATGTCCACCTTCGCCGTCCGCGCGCGCAAGGGAAGCCGGGGTTTTAATAGGAAGAAATTCCGTAATGTCACGGACCTTCGAGGCGAATTTTTCAGCACGTTTCAGAAGATCGGCATCACCTGTCTCGGCGATAATATCCTTAAAGACGTTCTTCAGCGCATGACTGCAGGTAGCACAGGATGTGATGATATAATCGAGGTCATAGCTCTCGAAGACCTTGATATTTTTTATGGCAAGGCGCCTTGCCGTCTCAACGTCGCCCATGTAATAAGCGGGCATGCCGCAGCAGACCTGCGCGCCCGGCACTACAACGGGGCCGTTTTTTTCAAGGGCCTTCAGGGATTTAATCCCTACATCAGGCATGAGAAAATTCACGCCGCATCCCGAGTAAAAGGCCACCCTCGCACCATTTACACCGGGCGCGCTGTCCAGGGACTTGGCCTCGGGGGTATCAAGAAAAAAGGTCTCGGCAAGCTCAGGCACAAGCCTGCCGCATCCGATAACAGGAAGAGAGAACCTTGAGACAAGGCCGTTCTCAGTCGGCGAATCCTTAAACAAAAGCCCCCTGAACTTTGCCGCGTACCTTAAGGCCCTCGGCATGACACCCTTATAATCAAGGAGTTTTTTCATGATAAAAGACGCGGCAAAAGAGACTCCCTCTTTTTCCACATGCTCGGCGCGCGCGGCGTTTATTACCCGCACCGTATCAACACCCGCCGGGCATACGCTCTTACAGCCCCCGCACATGGTACACTCCCTGAGGTGCCTGAGATACTCCTCGCCAAGCCCCTTCTCGCCGTCGAGATAGGCGCGGATAAGAGAGAGTTTTCCGCGCGCAGAGGCGCTCTCCCTTCCAATCCCCCTGAATGTCGGGCAGATGGAACGGCATGTGCCGCACTTCACGCATTTATCGAGCTCAGTACTAAGCCCTCTTAACCTCTCGCTCATATATACCTTCACCTACAGCCGGAAAAATCTTACCGGGGTTTAATATGCCTTTGGGGTCAAAGACATCTTTTATGCCCTTCATTATGGCAAGCTCAACAGAGGACAATTCCATGCCGATATACCTCGCCTTGCTTGTGCCGACTCCATGCTCGCCTGAGATGGTACCGCCAAGGGAAAGGGTCAGCTCAAAGACATCTGCGACGGCCTTTTCCGCCGCCTCGGCCTCGGATTTGTCGTTTTTATCATACATGATATTTACATGAATATTACCATCTCCGGCATGGCCAAAAGAGACGATAAGAAGCTTTGATCGAGACCTTATCTCTTCTATGCCCCTTATAAGGTCGGCTATCACGGAACGCGGAACAACAACATCCTCGTTTATCTTATTTGGTTTTAATCTGAAAAGCGCGGCGCTCATGGCTCTGCGCGTCTTCCAGAGGTCTTTTATCCCATGCTTATCAAGGGCCGAACGCACCTCCGTGGCCCCTCTTTTACGAGTCATCTCCTCTATACGAAGGGCATCTTTATCAACGGCCTCCGCAGGGCCGTCAACCTCGATAAGAAGCAGGGCCGTATCCACGGGCAGGGTTGTCCCCGTAAACTCCGAGGCGCAGGCCACGCTTGCCGGATCCATTAACTCAAGGGTAGCCGGCACAATACCGGCCCCCGTTATATCAGAAACGGCTTCTGCCGCAGTGCTTAAACTCGGAAAGAGAGCCAGCATGGTTTTCTTCGACTCCGGAAGAGGCAGGAGCCTGAGGATCGCCTTTGTCACCACACCAAGGGTCCCCTCGGAGCCAACGAGGAGCCTCGTCAGATCATAACCAACCACGCCCTTTGCCGTACGCGTGCCAGTGTTTATTATCTCCCCGGTCGGCAGAACTACCTCAAGGGCGAGGATATAATCTCTTGTAACACCGTATTTAACTGCGCTCGGACCTCCGGCGCACTCGGCAATATTGCCGCCGATAGTCGAAAATTTGTAACTCGTGGGGTCGGGTGGATAAAAAAGCCCCAAAGGCAGTAATTCCTGACCAAGCTCCCATGGGATAACGCCGGGCTCAACCGTTGCAGTAAGGTTTCTCTTGTCTATCTCGATAATGTCCGTCATGCGCTCAAGTGAGAGGACGATACCGCCCTCTACGGGTAGACTTCCTCCCGTAAAACCCGTACCCGCGCCCCTCGGCACAATGCAGAAACCCTCGGAGCCTGCGGCCTTGAAGATGGCAGAAACCTCTGCCGCCGAGCGTACGAAGAGCACTCCCTCAGGCCGACATGGGTTATTGGTGGCGTCATAGGCATAACAGATAAGATCCTCTACTGAAAAAGAGGCGTTCTCACTCCCTACGATCTCGATAAGTTCCTTTTTTACGGCCTCTGTAATCATCTGATTACGACCTCATCTCTATGCTTTATAAATAAAAAAAATAAATGTAACCTATCTTTTAAGGATAGCAAAAAAAGGGGGGGATGTCCAACGGGCAAGGGAGTTATTATAGCAAAAAGACCTTCCGCTTTCTTTTGGAAAAAAGAAAGCTTGGCAAAGAAAACCACAATGGGGCATGGAGC
>CAYYUX010000030.1:0-17928 GCA_964474975.1 uncultured Thermodesulfobacteriota bacterium | reverse complement strand
ATGATGGTCCTTGTCTTTGCCCGCAGGGCCGCGAGGCTTTTTTCCTTTAGCCCGCCTATGGGCAGTACGCGCCCGCGCAGAGTTATCTCACCTGTCATGGCGATGCCCTTTTTTATGGGCTTTTTCGTAAGGGCCGAAATAAGGGCCGCGGCCATGGTTATGCCTGCCGAGGGACCGTCTTTCGGTATGGCCCCTGAGGGGACGTGTATGTGTATGTCAATGGTCTTGAAGTCCGTTGTAATGCCGAGGGCATCGGCGCGCGAGCGCGCATAGCTGACGGCCGCCTGAGCGGATTCTTTCATTACATCGCCAAGGTGTCCGGTGAGGGTGAGTTGACCGCGTCCGGGCATGATAATGGCCTCGATGTTGAGTATCACGCCGCCGACGGGTGTCCACGCAAGCCCCGTGGCAAGTCCCACTGCGTTGCTCTCGTTTTCCGTGTCAGGGAGGTAGGGTGGCGGGCCGAGGTATTTGTGCAGGTCTCTGGCCAATATTGTAGTTTTTTTTGTCTCACCCTCGGCAACCTTGCGGGCCACCTTTCTGCATAGCGAGGCTATCTCTCTTTCAAGGTTGCGGAGCCCCGCCTCTCTTGTGTACTCTGATATTATTTTTTTAAGTGTACTGTCGGGCAGACCCATGTTCTTGCCCTTAAGGCCGTGTTCTTTCATCTGGCGGCCTGTAATGTATTTTTTTGTTATCTGGAGCTTCTCTTCCTCGGTGTAGCCCGGAAGATATATGGTCTCCATCCTGTCTTTCAAGGGGCCTGGTATGGGGTCAGCCATATTGGCCGTCATTATGAACATGGCCTTTGAGAGGTCAAAGGGCAGGTTGAGGTAATGGTCGCTGAAGGAGTAGTTTTGCTCCGGGTCGAGGACCTCGAGGAGGGCAGAGGCGGGGTCGCCCCGAAAATCCATGCCCATCTTGTCTATCTCGTCCATCATGAATACGGGGTTGCTTGTGCCGGCCTGCTTTATACCCTGTATAATACGACCCGGCATGGCCCCTACGTATGTGCGCCTGTGGCCCCGTATCTCTGCCTCGTCTTTTATCCCGCCAAGGGATATTCTTACGAATTTTCTCCCCATGCTCTTTGCTATGGATTTGCCGAGAGAGGTCTTGCCGACTCCGGGAGGGCCGATGAAACAGAGTATGGGACCCTTTGTCTTTTTTTTCAGTTTCCTAACGGCAAGGTATTCGAGTATCCGTTCTTTTATCTTCTCAAGGTCGTAGTGGTCGGAGTCAAGAACCTTTTTGGCCTTTACGAGATCGAGCATGTCTTTTGTCGTCACGCTCCATGGAAGTTCCACGAGCCACTCAAGGTAATTCCTGATAAGAGCGGATTCAGCGGCATCGGGGTGCATCATCTCAAGGCGGTCTACCTGTTTCATCGCCTCTTTTTCCGCATCAACGGGCATCTGCGCTTTTTTTATTTTTTTGCGGAACTCTTCGCTCTCGTCGCTTACCTCGTCCATCTCTCCAAGTTCCGCCTTGATGGCCCTCATCTGCTCGCGCAGAAAATACTCTCTCTGGCTCTTGTCCATCTCTTCTTTGGCATGGGACTGTATGCTGGCCTGCATCTCAGCCATCTGAAGCTCTTTTATGATGAAGCCGCTTACCATATCAAGTCTGGTTACTGGGTCGAGGGCCTCCAATACGCTCTGGCCGTCATTGAGCTTGAGGCCGAGGTTGGCGGCCACGAGGTCGGCAAGGCGCCCCGGGTCCTTGATGTTGTCAATGACCATCATTATTTCCTGAAAGACAACCTTACCCAGTGAGGCAAGCTGTTCGAGATGCTCATGGACATTGCGCATCATGGCCTCTATCTTCAGCGGCACCTCTTCTATGGCATCTTCCGTTATTTTCGTAATGTCTACTTTAAATGAGGGGACGAACTGGGTGAAACGCTTGACCTTGGCGCGCGCGAGCCCCTGCAGGAGTATCTTGACCCTTCCGTCTGGAAGTTTCATCATCCTCATTATCATGGAGACAGTGCCGTATTCGTAGAGGTCTTCCTCTGAGGGGTCTTCCTGTGAGGGGTCTTTCTGCGTCGTGGTAAAGATAAGTCTGTCCTTTGCAAGAGAGGCGTCCACTGCGTTTATGGACTGCTCTCTGCCTACAAAGAGGGGTACTATCATAAAGGGAAAGACAACAACGTCCCTTACGGGAAGTAGCGGTAAAGACCCGGGTATTATCAGTTGTTCGTCGACTTCCAGTTTTTTTTCGTCCGTGTGCATCACCAACCGCCTTTCTTTTATTTAGACTCTATGGGAACGCTTTTTCTGCAAGACCTCTTGTCTTCTACTCTTGGTATTACGATGGTAAGAAGGCCGTCCTTGAATGTGGCCTTTATCTTGGATGTGTTTACGGGAAAGGGTATCTCTATGGAGCGGTAGAGTCTGCCGAACACCCTTTCAAGACAGACGTAGTTGGTTTTTTTATCTTCCATTGCCTCGGCTTTAAGGGCCGTAAGCTTAAGTGTGTTGTTGTGAATAGATAATTCGATATCCTCTTTGTTCACCCCCGGCATCTCTACCTCGATAGTAAGCTCCTCGGCGGTAGAGTACATGTCAATATCCGGTATGCGTGCAATTGGCTCAACGTGGCTACCCTCGGAACTGCCGCCTCCGCCCATGGGGGCGCCGCATGGGCCGCTCTCCTCTTCGGGAAGGAAGGGGAATGCGTCGCGCTCTTTTGATATCTTCGCCATTATTTGTCAAGCCTTAAATCTTAAGTTCAGGAACGAAAGTAAAGAGGGGCTTATAAGTTTATCCCTCTCAGAAAACGTTTAAGCTCCCCGGCCATATCTTTACGCTTAAGGGCATAGGAAATATTGGCTTCAAGGAAGCCGAGCTTGTTGCCGGCATCAAAGCGTGTTCCCTCGAACTCGCATGCGTAAATTTCTTCTTTTTCCAAGAGTTTCCGTAGCCCGTCGGTGAGTTGAAGCTCGCCGCCTCGGCCCCGGGGCGTCTCGTCAAGGGCGTTAAAGATGCCAGGGGTAAGGATATATCTGCCTATTACGGCGAGGTTGGAGGGCGGCGAGGACTTGGGCTTTTCCACAAGGTCTCTTACCTTGTATATCCCGGGGGCTACCTTCTGGCCCTTTATTATCCCGTAGAGGTGCGCATTTTTCCTCGGCACCTTCTGAACCGCCAGCACAGAGGCCTTCTGCCTTTTGTATACCTTGAGGAGCTGTTTCATTACAGGGACCTTTGAGTCGATGATATCATCACTGAGAAATACGGCAAAGGACTCATTGCCCACAAGATTTTTTGTAATGTATATAGCGTGTCCGAGGCCAAGGGGTTCCTTCTGCCTTGTATAGGCAAAGTGTACCATGTTGGAGATCTTGCGTATCATTGCGAGGATTTCTTTTTTCTTGCGTTCCTTGAGCAGTAGCTCAAGCTCCACGGAAGTGTCGAAGTGGTCCTCAATGGCCGTCTTGCCCATGCCTGTTACGATGATTATCTCTTCAAGACCGGACTTTTTGGCCTCTTCAACGCTGTACTGAATAAGGGGCTTGTCCACAAGGGGAAGCATCTCCTTGGGTATGGCCTTTGTGGCTGGAAGGAATCTTGTCCCGAAACCGGCGGCCGGGAATATGGCTTTAGTTATTTTCATATCTCACCACTGGTGATAATAATAATTTTTTCACTATAAGTCAAGGAAGGGCCGTTAAACCGGGGCCTTCCTGCCCGTAACGCCGGATTATGAATGCAGGGGGACAAGCCCGGCGTATTTCACCATGAGTTTTCGAGTCTTTCCGCTTTGGAATCTTACGGTGAGTTTTATCTCGTCGCCGCCGCCGCTCTTGCCCTCTATGACTCCGGGGCCAAAACTCGAGTGCATTACAGGCATGCCTACCTGCCACTGTCCCTCTGTTTGCTCCCATGGCTCAGAATCGTACTCCACCTGGCTGTCTTCACTTGTGTAGTAGACATCGGTCGGCGTCCTGAAGGCCTTTCCTGCCTTCTCCGTTGTGTTTAACTTCAGGGCCCCAGGGTCTATCTCGTCGATGAACCTTGATGGAAGCTGATAGCGTGTCTCTCCGAAGATATTTCTTGTGCGCGCCGATGAGAGGTAGAGTTTTTCCTTTGCCCTTGTCATGCCCACATAGCAGAGGCGCCGCTCCTCTTCGAGCTGTTCGGCGTCGTCCATGCTTCTCGAATGGGGGAAGAGCCCTTCTTCCATGCCGGCGATAAAGACGAATCGGAACTCAAGGCCCTTGGCGGCGTGAAGGGTCATGAGGGTGACGCGGCCCGCCTCTTCATTGTATGAGTCGATATCGCTTATAAGGGAGACGTGGTCGAGAAAATCGGCGAGCGTCGCCCCCTCGACGGCCTCCTCAAAGTCCTCTATGGCGTTTTTCAGCTCAAAGATGTTCTCCTGCCGGTTCAGGGCCTCTTCGCTCCCGTCTTCGATGAGGGCGAGCATGTACCCCGCGTCCTCAAGGAGGCGAAGCGTTAGCTCATGAAGGCTTACCGTGCCAAGGTCTTTTTCAAAGGAGGAAAAGGCCTCGATAAGGCCCGCGGCGCCTGTCTTTTTTATGAGGCCGCTCTCGTTTGCCGCCTTGAGTGCCTCCATGAGCGTAATACCGCGCTCTTCTGCAAGGGCGGTTATTTTGCCGAGCGTTACCCTGCCTATGCCCCTTGGAGGCGAGTTTATGATACGGGTAAAGCTGATGGCGTCTCTGGGGTTTACGATTACCCGGAGATAACTCATGGCATCACGAATCTCTTTTCTATCATAAAACCTCACGCCGCCCACAACGGCATAGGGTAGCCCCGAGCGCAGGAGCCCCTCTTCAAATACACGCGACTGGGCGTTTGTCCTGTAAAAGACCGCCACCTGCCCGTATTTGAAGTTGGTCTCTTTTGCCTTCAGCGCCTCTATTTTTTTTATGATGGAACGCGCCTCTTCACGCTCGTCATCGGCCTCGTCGTACTGCACAAGTTGACCCTCGGGGTTATCTGTCCATAGCTCCTTTTCAAGGCGTCGGGCGTTTTTGCCTATAAGGGAGTTTGCCGCTACGAGTATCTTTTTCGTGCATCGGTAATTCTGCTCAAGCTTGAATACCCGCGCCCCGGGGTAGTCTTCCTGAAACTGCAGGATGTTGTCTATGCAGGCGCCGCGCCAGGCGTATATGGACTGGTCCGGGTCTCCCACGGCAAAGAGGTTGCCTGAGCCCGATGATAATAATTTTGTAAGCACGTACTGCGCCTTGTTCGTGTCCTGATACTCGTCGACAAGTATATAGTGAATGCGCCGGTGGTATCGGGAGAGAATCTCGGGGTTATGCTGAAATATCCTGACGGGTTCGGCTATGAGGTCGCCGAAGTCATAGGCGTTCATCTCACGGAGCCTTTTTTGATAGAGGCTGTATATCTTGAATAGACGCTCGGTTAGAAAATCACGGGAGTTGGCAAGCAGGGCCTCAGGGTCCATAAGCTCGTTCTTTGCCCGGGATATCTTCCACGCGATGGCCTTTGGAGTCATGGCCTTGTCGCCGATGTTAAGCTCTTTTAATACTTTTTTTATAAGGGCTATCTGCTCGTCTTCGCCGTAGACGCTGAGACCCGCGCCGCGCGTTACGGATTGCTCTCGAAGTATCTTGAGGCCTATGCCGTGAAAGGTGCCGAGCCAGAGCCCTTGCCCCGCCTCTCCAAGCAGTGCGCCGAGTCTGGCCCGCATCTCTGCCGCCGCCTTATTGGTAAATGTAACGGCGAGGATCTCACGGGCAGGCACGCCCCGTTCTCTCATCAGCCAGGCAACCCTTGAGGTAAGGACCCTTGTCTTGCCGCTCCCCGCTCCCGCGAGTATGAGCATGGGGCCGTCGCCGAAGGTGGCGGCCTCGGCCTGCACGCTGTTAAGTGTCTTTATAAACATCGAGTATTCTATCCATTGTTTTTTTTAATTATGACCTTTCAATAACTTGCCTTACTAATCTGTAACACAGATTCACGCAAAAGTTAAAGGGTGTTCTGTTATAGCGGTTTTATCTTTATCCTCGGGCCCCTTCGTGGCCTCTTGCCACGGCTTTATCTGATAAGACTTGCCCATACACCTTTTTTTTGTTAAATTCTCGCCATGGGATTGAATCTGATATTCGTATCTTCCGAGGCGGCTCCCTTTTCAAAGACAGGCGGGCTCGGTGATGTCTCCGGAGCCCTTCCCGCGGCTTTGCAGGAGCTGGGCGCCGATGTTACCCTGATACTGCCCCTTTACAGAGAGACGCTCTTAAAGGGAACGGATGTGGAGCCCACAGGCCTTAATGTCGTCGTCCCCCTTGGCAGGCGCATGATAAGGGCAAGTGTCTTCCGTGCGCGCGCCTCTGCGGTGAAGACCTTTTTTATAGCCTGCGACGAGTACTATGACAGGAGCCGCCTCTACGGCACGCCGGAGCGCGATTATTTTGATAACCTCGAACGTTTTACAGTGTTCTCAAGGGCTCTCCTCGAGGCCATCTGCGCCATGGGACTAACTCCCGATGTAGTGCATGCCAATGACTGGCAGACAGGGCTTGTCCCTCTATATATCAACAACATCTACAGAGAAGACCTCGCATTCAGGGATACGGCCACTATTTTTACCATGCACAACTGCGCCTTTCAGGGACTTTTTACGGCAGATAATTATAGCCTTCTTGGTCTGAGCCACAGGCTCTTTAGACCATCGGGCATAGAGTTTTGGGGTAAAATCAGCCTCCTGAAGGCGGGTATTGTATCCGCCAATATATTGACGACCGTAAGCCCGGGGTATTGCCGTGAGATTAAGACGGCCCGTTACGGATACGGCCTTGAGGGGCTCTATAAAGAGCGTAAAAAAGACCTTTTCGGTGTAGTAAACGGAGTGGATTACAGCGAGTGGGACCCGGCATCAGACCCGCTCATACCTGCTACGTACTCCCTTTCCGATATGGGCGGTAAGCATGCCTGCAGAAAGGCCCTTCTTGAAGCCTTCGGTCTGCAGGCCGAGGATAGTACACCCGTGGCGGGCATGGTCACGAGGCTTACGGGACAAAAGGGCATTGATCTTGTCATAAGGGCCATTCCGGAGCTCATGAAGCTTGATATGGCCCTTGTCATAGTGGGTATGGGGGATAAAAAAATAGAGGCGCGGTTACGCAGGGCATGCGCGAAATACAAGGGCCGTGCGGGGCTGAAGATTGCCTTTGACAACTCCCTTGCCCACCTCATCGAGGCGGGTAGCGATATCTTTCTCATGCCTTCACGCTTTGAGCCCTGCGGCCTCAATCAGATTTACAGCCAGCGGTACGGGACCATACCCGTGGTGCGAGCCACGGGCGGCCTTGATGATACGGTGCGCGATTTTAATACTGAAAAAAAACCAACGGGCTTCAAGTTCAAGAGGTTCTCCGCCTCTGCACTTGTTCAGGCCGTGGCCACTGCCCTGAAGGTCTTTGAAGATAAGGAAAAATGGCGTGAGCTACGGCAAAACGCCATGAATGAGGATTTTTCATGGTCCCGCTCGGCAAAGAGATATTTGGAACTCTACGCCCTTGCCATGAAAAAAAAGGGCATTAGAAGGGATATCTGGGGTAAAAAGGTCAAAAAGCTCTGAGCCCGTGCGCCTTTGACCATGCCCCCTTGCTACGGACGATGGGGAAGAGTAAATATGCACGCTAAAGAGATACTTGTCTTACAGCACGTAGAGGCGGAAGGCCCCGGGCTTATCAAGGCCGTTGCCGAGGCAGAGGGCTTTTGCCTTCATACGATAAGGCTCTTTCGTGGAGAGAAGCTTCCCCGTGACACTCGACGCTGGTCTGCCATCGTGGTCATGGGCGGGCCCATGGGGGTCTATGACGAGGCGGAATTTCCCTTTATAAGCGACGAGTTAAGACTGCTGAAATCAGCTTTTGGCCTGAAAATACCCGTCCTTGGCGTATGTCTCGGCGCTCAGCTTATGGCGCGGGCCGCCGGGGCAAAGGTAATGAGGGGAGATAAAAAAGAGATAGGGTTTTATCGGCTACGCCTTACACCCGCCGGTCGGGGCGATACCCTCCTTCTTGGCCTGCCAGAGGAGTTTACCGTATTTCAGTGGCACGGCGATACATTTAACATCCCCCCAAACGCCTCTAACCTCGCCTCCTCTGAGTTATTTGATCATCAGCTCATAAAGGTTGGGCCTAACTCCTATGGACTTCAGTTTCATATCGAGGTTACGGAGGCCATGATAGCCGAGTTCTTAAGTGCCGGGGCCGCTGAGCTTGCCAGGGTACCCTACATCAAAGACCAACGGATTATAATGAAAGAAGCCCGTGAATTTCTGCCCGCCATCCATGGCCGTGGACGCGCCATTGTAAGAAGATTCCTCAGGCAGATCCCTTAAAACCTTCCGCTTTCTTTTGGAAAAAAGAAAGCTTGGCAAAGAAAACCAATAGGGAACTATCTCCAGTGTCTCTGAACCTCCCCCCTGCGCCCCGCGTAGACGAAACAAAAAACTTGTGATGGGCTTCACTCTGCTCAACACGGCAAATCTCCTCTCAGCAAACAAAACAACATATCCAAACATAAAAACTTTCCCCATTAAGCTGTTTTATGCGCACTCACTGCTTAAATAATAGGCATACACCCCTGTCTCAACGGATATCTCTTTTCGCCCCAATTCTATAACTTATTGTAAAATATAGTCTTTTGGCTTGCCTTTCCTCATGGCACCGAAGTTGCGTTATATATGGGGATTAGAGCATAACCATGACCTTTTCGGGGAGGGCGACCTTGCATGCGGCGCTTAAAAAGGGTGTGGTGAAAAATAAGAAACAACACGAGGAGGAGAGAGAATGAAGGACATGAAAAAGAGGTTTGTTATTATGACGGCGGTTTTTATGGCGCTCTTTATGGCGCCTGTATATGCCATGGCCATTGATGTAACCGGTACTGCGGAGCTTGATGCCTTTACAAATTACGTATGGCGCGGTCAGCAGTTAAGCGATGACCACGGCGTCATACAGCCGTCCCTTGAGGCGAGCTACAAGGGGGTCACGGTGAACTTCTGGGCAAACGAGGACCTTCAGAACTCGCAGCATACAGAGACTGACTTTACGCTCAGCTACAGCCGCGAGATAGAGAAGCTCAGCGTGGATGCAGGTTATATATACTATGCCCTTGACGGCTTTGATGACACTCAGGAGCTTTATCTTACACTTGCCTACGATATCATCGGCTCGCCTTCCATTACCTATTACGGCGATTTTGACGAGGGCAGAGGCGGTTATCTTGTCCTTTCCATCGGTCATTCACTTGCACTGCCAATGGATATGACGCTTAATGGAGGTTTCTCGGCGAGCATTAACTTTCAGAACGCCGTAATGGGCCTTGACCGTAGGGGGCAGAGGTTTACAAACTTCTACGATGGAGAGGCTTCGTTATCATTGGATATTCCCATCACAAAGAATTTTACCGCCTCTCCCACAGTGGCGTACACATTTGCCATGAACACCGATGCGCAGGCCGCTATCAGGAGCCTGAGCCTCGATGGCGATGACTACAATATATACGGCGGCCTTGCCCTCAGCTTCTCCTTTTAAGAGCGGCGTGGTTAGAAGACCTGTTTTTTAGACGAAATATCGGGAACGATGAGCAGAACGAGGAGATGTTGATGAAGAAGATAATGGCCATAATAAAACCCTTCAAGATAGAAGAGGTGAAAGAGGCCCTCAACGAGATGCATGTAGAGGGCATGACCGTCACGGAGGTGCGCGGTTTCGGCAGGCAGAAGGGGCATACGGAGATCTACCGCGGCGCCGAGTATGTCGTGGACTTTCTTCCAAAAATCAAGATGGAGGTGGTTACCACGGATGAGCTTGCGCCGAAGATAGTATCGGCCATAATGGAGGCGGCAAAGACGGGAAAGATAGGTGACGGCAAGATCTTCATCATGCCCGTTGAGGACGCCGTAAGGATTCGTACCGGTGAGACTGGCGAGGACGCGCTATGAGGGAGGACACGAAGTATATGAAGGCAGGTACGATACTTTTTAGCGATAATACTCTCATTGGTTGAGAATCTGCTGTCATGGCGGGCGAGGAAAAAGAAGAGCGTGACTTCGCTGAGAGCGGATGCTGTGCCTATCTTGATTTGCAGGTGCGACCAGAGATTTATTGTTAACTGTTGTTTATAAGTTTTTTCCTAACGGTTTGTACATTGAGTACAAAATAAATATTCAGGGAGAATAAAGTTGCTGAAAAAGACATCCTTAATGTTGTTTTTGCTCCTGTTTGTCTCGGTCCCGGCCTTTGCCGGTGACGGCTCGGCCATAAGCGCCGGGGACACGGCATGGATACTCGTATCAACGGCCCTTGTGATGTTCATGACCCCGGGGCTCGCCCTCTTTTACGGGGGCATGGTGAGACAGAAAAACGTCCTCTCCACTATCATGCAGAGCTTCTTTCTGCTCTGCATGATTAGTGTGCAGTGGATACTATGGGGCTATTCTCTTTCTTTTGCCCCCCACATGATGGGCGGGCTTGCAGGGAGCCTTAAATATATTGGTCTTGCCCATGTGGGCATGGAGGCCAAGGGGAGCATCCCGCATATCCTCTTTATGATGTTTCAGGGGATGTTCGCCATCATAACAGTAGCTCTTATTACCGGGGCCGTAGCCGGAAGGATGAAGTTTTCCGCTGTTATCATATTCAGTATTATATGGACGACCGTTGTCTACGACCCTCTCTGTCATTGGGTCTGGGGAGGCGGCTGGCTCGGGGCCATGGGGGCCCTTGACTTTGCCGGAGGAACGGTGGTCCATATCAGCTCAGGAACATCCGCCCTTGTTGCGGCGCTGGTCCTTGGAAAAAGAAGGGGATATCCTCACGATGCCGCGCCCCCTCATAATATGACGCTAACCGTCATCGGCGCGGCCATACTCTGGTTCGGCTGGTTCGGCTTTAACGCGGGGAGCGCGCTCGCCGCTGACGGCATAGCCGCCATGGCCTTTGTCACTACTAATACGGCCTCTGCCGCGGCGGGCCTTACATGGGTATTTGCCGAGTGGGTACACAACGGCAAACCCACTGTCCTCGGTGTTGTATCGGGAGCCGTTGCAGGGCTTGTCTCCATTACGCCTGCCGCAGGTTTTGTAGGTCCTGTCTCCGCCATTATCATAGGCGGCGTGGGAGGGCTTATCTGCTACTTCATGGTGGCCGTAGTTAAACCTGCCCTTGGCTATGACGATGCCCTTGATGCCTTTGGCATACACGGTGTCGGCGGCACATGGGGCGCCCTTGCCACAGGGCTCTTTGCCTCCATCGGCGCAAAGGGACTCTTTTTCGGCAACCCCGGCCAGATGAAGGCCCAGATTATAAGTGTCGTGGCCACTATGGTGCTTGCCGCCGTGGCTACCTACATAATACTTAAGATAACAGGCCTCCTCGTTGGTCTCCGGCCAAGCCCTGAAGAGGAGTTCATGGGGCTGGATCAGGTACTGCACGGAGAGAGCGGGTACAATCTGTAGAACATAAGGATAAACCTGAGAGGGACGGCAGGGCGGAGGATGGTTCTCCTCTTCCTGCCGTCAGCTCCCTTTTACGCACGTAGCGCTTCCTGCCCTTCATTTGTATGACCCTGTAACGGATTTTCCCTTAGCACACCCGGGACTTCAAGGCGAGAACACCTCGCGTTTCCCACTTAACACTAACTCAAGCAAAGGGCCGGGCCCTTTATATTTCCATCGGAGCTTAGAGCCACGGTGAGGTCAGGGATATGAAGAATAAAAGCACAAAAGAAAAACTCGTTGTCATCGGCAACGGCATGGCCGGTGTGAGCTGTATCGAAGAGATACTGCGTCTCGATGCCGAGCGTTACGATATAACGGTTTTTGGTAAAGAAGCCCACCCCAATTACAACAGGGTCTTTCTCTCATACGTCCTTACGGGCGAGAAGACCCTCGATGATATAACGCTTAACGCCTTTAAATGGTATGAGGAGAGGGGGATAACCCTGCACACGGGCTGTCCCGTAAGCAGGATTGACCGCAGTAGGCGCCTTGTGCTCGGCGGCGACGGAGTGGAGGTCCCCTACGACAGGCTCATATTGGCCACTGGCTCTCTGCCCTTTGTCCCCCCAATACCGGGAGTGGATAAAGAAGGCGTTATTCCATTCAGGAATATCGCGGACTGCGAGCGCCTTATGGGGGCCGTGAAAGAGGGCAGGCGCGCCGTTGTCATCGGCGGCGGACTCCTCGGCCTTGAGGCGGCCCGCGGGCTCATGGACCTCGGCATGGAGGTAACCGTTGTTCACCTCATGGAGAGGCTCATGGAGCGTCAGCTCGATGACGAGAGCGCGGCGCTTCTGAAAGAAGACCTTGAGGAGAAGGGACTTACCATACTCCTTGGCAAAAAGACTACAGAGATTACAGGCGAGGATAGGGTTGACGGGCTTACCTTCAGCGACGGAGTTCATATCGAGACGGATATAGTCGTGCTGTCGGCGGGTATAAGACCCAATATCGAGCTTGCAAGTGCCTCGGGTATCTACTGCGAGCGCGGTATAGTTGTAAGCGATACCATGCAGAGCTTTGATCCCGCCATATACGCCGTCGGCGAGTGCGTTCAGGTGAGGGGCGCCACCTTTGGCCTTGTTGCCCCTATTTTTGAGCAGACAAGGGTCCTTGCCAACCACCTCGCAGGGGACTCGCGCTTATATTTTTTCAGTAAACCAGTCTCCACAAAGCTCAAGGTACCGGGCATTGAACTCTACTCCGCAGGGAGAGTGGATAGCGGGCAAGGTGTTGAGACAATAGAGTTTTTTGACAGGGGACTGCGCACATACAAAAAACTCTTTATAAAAGAAGACCGTATAGAGGGTATTTTGTTATACGGTGAGACCAGTGACGGCCCGCGCCTCTTTCAGCACCTCATAGACGAGCATGATATCTCCGAGAAGCGCGCGGCCATACTCTTCGGTGAAGGGATAGCGGGTAAACCCCTCGCCTCCATAGAGGCCATGTCCGATAAGACCATTATCTGCGGCTGTAACGGCGTTACAAAGGGCGAGATAGTAAAGGCTATTGAGGAGAAGGGCCTCTTTACCCGTGAAGACGTGGAGAGGGAGACAAAGGCGGCTACTTCCTGCGGCGGATGCGGCACCCTTGTGGAGCAGATTCTCGAGGCCACCCTTGGCTCTGATTTTCAGAGTCGGGGAGAGGACCGTGCCATCTGCGGATGTACCCGCTACACTCGTGACGACCTCATTAAAAATATCCGTGAGAACAGACTCACCTCTGTAATAGAGGTTATGGATTCCCTTGGCTGGGAGACGGTGGGCTGTGATAAATGTAGGCCGGCGATTAACTACTATGTATGTATGATCTGGCCCGGGGAGTGTAAAGACGACCCTTCCTCAAGGATTGTCAACGAGAGGGCGCATGCCAATATACAAAAAGACAAAACCTTCTCCGTGGTGCCGAGGATGTACGGAGGCGTTACGACCCCTGAGGATTTACGTCGTATCGCCGATGTGGCCGATGATTTCAAAGTCCCTCTCGTAAAGGTAACGGGAGGTCAGCGCATTGATCTGCTCGGCATAGAGAAAAAAGACCTTGTCGGGGTATGGAAGGCCCTCGGGATGCCATCGGGATATGCCTACGGCAAGGCCATCAGGACGGTAAAGACCTGCGTGGGTTCAACTTTTTGCAGGTACGGGACGCAGGATTCCATCGGCCTCGGCATGGCCCTTGAAAAAGAGCTTGAGGGGCTCTGGACACCGGCAAAGGTAAAGATGGCCGTAACGGGATGCCCGAGAAATTGCGCAGAGTCGGCCATAAAAGACGTGGGGATAATAGGGATTACAGGGGGATGGGAGGTATATGTCGGCGGATGCGGCGGGACAAAGACGAGCGGGGCGGAGCTACTCTGTACAGTTGCAACGGATGGCGAGGCCATGGAGATTACTTCTGCCTTTGTTCAGTATTATCGTGAAGAGGCCATTTACGGCGAGCGTACGGCGCCCTTCATTCGACGTATAGGTCTTGAGGCAGTAAGACGTGATTGTCTGGAGGATGAGGCAAGACGCAGGGGGCTTATAAAGCGGTTAAAAGAGGCCCTCAGCACAGTAACAGACCCATGGAAGACGCGCGTTTAGCAACGCGGTGCGTATATTGGTTTTTTTAAAGCTACGCGGGGCGTGGGGTCGTTGTTTTATCGTATGTAGGCCACCCCATATCGGTTTTCTTTGCCAAGCTTTCTTTTTCCCAAAAGCAAGCGTAAGGTTTTTTTATATCTCTCTTTGGATCCCGGCCCTATTGTCTTTTTATTCCCCCCATGCTACAATGCCTATTATTTAGGCATTTTGGCATGGGGGTTTTTGTATATGGGCGATGCATCACTCAAGATGTATGAGGATATTCTTGACAGCCTCATGGGCGGGGTTATTTATATCGACTCTTCCATGAGGATAGAGGCCTTTAATCATGGGGCCGAGCGTATCTGCGGCCGTTCAAGAAAGAAGGCCCTTCAGAGGCCCCTTGAGGAGGTCTTCCGCTACGACCCGTGGTTCATCGAGATTTTGGAGGAGACTATCTCTGGAAAGGTCTTTGTTGAGCGCCGCGGCAGTCTTCACCGGAACTTTGGGGAGCCCCTCTCTGTGAGTATTACAACGGGAATGGTCTACAATAATGACGGCGGTGTAAAGGGCGCCCTTGCATTTATCAGAGACCTTGACTCAGGCGGTAAATCGCTGGAGAGCCTCTCTTCTCATGGCGGCATGCTATCGGGTATGAGTTTTTTCGCGTCAAAGCTTGTCCATGAGATACGCAACCCCCTTGGCGGCATAAGGGCGGCGGCACAGCTCCTCTCAAAAAAGGCGAGTGAGCCGGGGCTCTCGCTTTATACGGATATTATAATCAGGGAGACGGACCGCCTTGACGGCATGCTCATGGAGGTAGCGGCTCTTACGAGACCGAGGAGCGAGATAAAAAAGGAAATTAACATCCACAGGCTCCTCGATTCCGTAGTCTTTCTTATTACGGAGGAACGCTCCGACGTAAAAGTCCTGCGTGAGTATGACCCCAGTCTGCCCCTTGTATGCGGCGACGAGAGCGTCCTTACGCAGGTATTTTTAAACCTTGTGAAAAATGCGAGGGAGGCCCTTCCCGAGGGCGGGACAATAGCTCTTTCAACAAGGATTATCACGGATTTTCATCTTTCCGGCGCCACGGGCAGGGGGCCAGGAATGGCGGCCGTGGAGATAAGGGATAATGGATGCGGTATAGCCGCCGACGACCTTGAGCGGGTTTTTACACCCTTTTTCACTACCAAGCCCGGGGGTAGCGGTCTTGGCATGCCCCTCTCGCTGAAGATAGTCAAGGAGCAGGGCGGGTATCTTAAGATAGAGTCACGAGAGGGTGAGGGCACGAGGGTAAAGGTTTTTTTGCCTATCGCCTCCGCAAGAAGAGACCCTCTTGAGGAGAATTAAGGATGACTGCTCCTGATATGAAAAAACAAAAAATTCTTATAGCCGATGATGACAAGAGCATGTTGTGGCTCCTTGATAGTTTCTTTTCCGACAAGGGGCTTATTACCTTGAAGGCCTCCAATGGGCTTGAGGCCGAGGCAATGCTTACCGAGTCGAGCCCTGATATCGCCCTTCTTGATATAAATATGCCCGGTAAAGACGGCTTGCGGATATTAAGGGATAGGGGAAAGAATAATTTTGAGACCTCTTTTATAATTATGACCGCCGAGGCCACTATGAACAACACCGTGGAGGCTATGAAGCTCGGGGCCTTTGATTATATAGGAAAGCCCTTTGATTTTAATGAGCTTGAGATAATAGTGGAGCGTGCGCTGAAGGACCGAAGTATGCGTAAAAAGCTCAAGAGGCTTTCTACGAGGCTTGACGAGGGCCTTGCCGAGTCTACTGTCTTTATTGGGAAATCACGGGCTATTCAGGAGGTTTTCAAGACCGTAGGCAGGCTTGCATCAGGCGATGTAGATGTCATGGTCCTTGGAGAGAGCGGAACGGGCAAGGAGCTCATGGCAAGAATTCTACATGCCTCAAGCCCGCGAAAAGACGGCCCCTTTGTGGCCGTAAATGCCGCCGCCGTGCCCGCCGGGCTCATGGAGAGCGAGCTATTCGGCCATGAGAAAGGGGCCTTTACAGGGGCAAGGTCGGCCAGCCCCGGAAAGTTCGCCCTCGCCGACGGCGGGGCCATATTCCTTGATGAGATAGGAGACATGAGCCCTGATCTGCAGGCGCGGCTCCTCCGTGTCGTGCAGGAGAGGGAGTTTTACAGGGTTGGCGGCAAGACCCCCGTAAAGGTCGATGTAAGGATTATAGCCGCCACGAACCATGACCTGCCGGCCATGGTGAAGGAGAAGCAGTTCAGGGAAGACCTCTGGTTCCGTCTCGGGGGCATGACCATCACCATGCCGCCTCTCAGAAAGAGAAGGTCCGATATCTCACGCCTTGCCGAGTATTTTCTCGGGAGGTTTTCAGAGGAGTTCGGCTCCGGGCCGAGGACCCTCTCCGAGGGGGCCCTTGAGGCCATGAGACACTATCGCTGGCCCGGAAACGTTCGTGAGCTTGAGAACGTCATCCGGCGCGCCGTACTTCTATGCTCTACGATGGAGATACTCCCGTGCGACCTTAACATCACCGCCGGAGAGCGGCGCGGAGACTCCCTTGAGAACGTCATCGCCACAAGACTGAAGCCCTTTATCGAGAAGACGGATCTGGACGGGCGGCAGGACATTTATGAGCTTATCATGCCTTTCATGGAGAGGCCCCTTCTGCGCCTTGTCCTTGAGAGGACATGCGGCAATCAGCTCCGCGCCGCCGAGGTTCTCGGGATAAACAGGAATACGCTTAGAAAAAAGATAAGGGCCCTTGGTATTGATAAGAAGAAGGGCCGTGTAGCCAAGAGGGGCGGGAAGGGAGAAAAGGGGTGAGGGGACTTTCGGCGGAAAAGATAATAGGGGGGCTTTACGCCATTGTTGATACCTCGCTCGTACAGCCAGAGAGGGCGGAGGAGAGGGCGGGGCAGTTGCTTGATGGAGGTGCGGGGATACTTCAGCTACGGGCAAAGGGCCTTGGTTCAGGAGATTTTTTAAGGCTTGCCTGTAGAATTAGGGGCCTTGCCAAAGAGAGGGGGGCCATTTTTATCGTCAATGACAGGGCCGATATCGCAGTAGCCTCTGGTGCCGACGGCCTTCATCTCGGTCAATCGGATATCCCCGTGGAAGAGGCGAGAAGGCTTCTCGGGCAGGGCAAACTTATCGGGCTAAGCACACATGATTTGATTCAGGCAAGGCGTGCCGAAGAAAAAGCGGCGGATTATATATCATTCGGGCCTGTTTTCGCGACTACTACGAAAGTAAACGCAGAGCCGCCTCTTGGGCTGAAGGCCCTTTGCGAGGCCCGTAGTATAATTCAAAAACCACTTGTGGCCATAGGGGGGATAAATAAAGAAAATCTCTGCGGTGTCCTTGGGTGCGGCGTCGATGCAGTGGCCATTATCTCCCATATCTTAAAGAGCGAAGAGCCCGGAGAAAAGGCGGGGGAGATAATCTCCCTTATGGATAAGTTTGGGCAGAACGGCTCTAGGGCCTGATAAAGAAAATGATTAAAGCCGAGTGATGGAGATGGGGGCGGGGAAAGCCGGTCCCTTAACGGTTGAATGAAAAGATACGCCTGAAGAATCCGTTGCCTTGAGGGACGCTCTGAGGCGATGTCCATGTCGTTGGCATGAGCTTTTTGAGCTTCATGGAAATAAGGCCGCTGTTGGTGAAGAGCGGTGTTACGAGGGAGCCCATGTAGGCGTTATCAACGCTTGTGAGCTCTTTTTTAATGTATCTTCTTTTTTTCAGCATTTTGCGGGACATCTTCAGGGCGTCGAACTTCGCGCGGAAGAAGGGGCCTGCCTTTTTTTGTCTTATGGAAAAGTAGAGCATATCCGCCGTGAAACCAAATAACA
>CAYYUX010000029.1:0-18659 GCA_964474975.1 uncultured Thermodesulfobacteriota bacterium | reverse complement strand
GAGGCGATAGCCCTTGAGAAATTCACTTTTTAGCCCCTCTATCATATCAGGCCTGAAAAGGGGGTTTACCATACAACCGTCAAGTGTAAGTAAAATGGTGATAACGTCCCTGCACGCGGGGCCGCTCCAGTCATCGAAGAAGTCCAGCACGGTTACCACACCATCACGGACTATTATATTTGATGGAATAAAATCAGAGTGCATGGGTACAAGCCGATAATCAATGAGTCCAGACCCCATACCTGTATTCTCTGCAAAAGAAGATATTGCATGCAAAAGTTCTTTTTCAAGAAGGCCGTCATCGTAACACATCCTGACGAGGTCCTTTACATCTTCGAGAGCCTTATCGGCCAGATAAGGTTTGCAAAAAGGAGGAACGGGCAATAATTGAAACTCCCTCAGCCATTCTCCGCAAGATGTGAAATAAGGAGCAAGTTTTTCGATGGAGCTGTTAAAAAACTTGCCATGCTTTTTTATCATGTCATCGAGCACAGTGCCTTCGGCCTCTTCCGTAATCAAGGCATTATATTCATCATAAAACTGCAAGGGCCTCACCACGGAATAACCGGACTCAACGGGCAATTTCTCATAAAACCATTTCAGCTGCATGTATTCTGCATATATACCCTCTGTTTTCGCAGGATCACTGGAAGAAAACGGCACCTTGACATAAACCCACTTGCTTCCATCGTCCCACTCCAGCCTTACCCGTGCAACCATGGAAAAAGGGCGAGATAATGGAGGGTACATTGTGATTAGCGGAGCAGTACTTTCACTGAACAGCTCTTCATGCTCATCCTTGAGCATTCTAATGGCGCCCTCTATGTTATCCAGTGCTAACATGGCCTATACAAACAGGGTTTCCTTCCGCTCTCACTGATGCCGAAGATATCCGAGTCTTTTTTATCTCCTTGTTATTTGAAATCGTACGCTACGTAGTTATGCCTGCCGTCATCTCAGCTTGTAAACATCTTCATATAATTCTTCATGGCGCTTAATCATCGCATCGAGGGAAAAGACTTCTTCCGCTCTTGTCCTGGCCTTTACGCCCATGTCGCGAAGTACTTTGGGATTTTCATAGAGGTACATGATGCGCTCTGCGAGTTTTTGCGCATTATCTGGTGGTATCACAAAACCAGTCTCACCGTTTATCACGGCCTCTCCGTTACCGCCGACATCTGTAGTCACTATTGCCCTGCCCATGGCCATGGCCTCTATAATGGCATTGGAAAAACCTTCATTACTGCTCGGAACAAGACAGAACACATCGAGTACGGGAAGGTAGTTATCCACATCCTCGACGCGTCCGACGAACTTCACTACATCTTTAAGAGGCCCATCGTTACAGTAATTTGTGAAGTGCTCCCTTAGGGGGCCGTGTCCTATGACTACAGCCTTAAGATTATCTATCTTTTCAAGCAGTATCTCAATGGCCTCAAAAAACACATGATATGATTTTTCGGGTCTGAATATGGCGGTGGAACCTACTACAAAATCGCCGGTGCTGAGGCCGATATCCGCTCTTTTTTTGATGGTTTTTTTGCGAAGATCAAAGACTTCAAGGTCAACTCCATTATAAATGGTGGACATGCTCTGCAGAGGGATATCCTCTGTTTGGTGAAATTTAGCGCCCACCCTGTCACATACCATTATATATCTGCTGATATATCGATTGACCAGGTTGCTCAAGAACCTCTGTCTATTGGTCTTGAGGTCGCCCATGTCCCTTCTGCTTGAAATAATGTTTGATATCCCGGAAAAATGCGATGTAAAAACACCGAAGGTGTCTGACTTGAAGTGAAAGCACTGGACTATGTCGATATTGTTGTCTTTAATTATTTTTCTTATGGCAAGGGCCTTCATCGGGGCTATGGGCGAATATATCCTGTTAAGATTCAGGTCAAAAACCTTAATGCCCTCCGCCCTTATCTTCTCGACCATGCCATGCTCTTCACCGATAAAACAGCAGACATAGCAGTTGAATCTCTCTTTGTCCAATCTGCTGACAAGATAGAGGAGATGCCTTTCCGTTCCGGCCATTCCGCAGAGCTGATCTATGATATAGAGGATATTTATTTTCTTGTCCCGCGATGGCTTTTTAAGAGAGGTATTCTTTACTCCCTTTTCAAGGATTCCAGAGAGCTGAACTGAAAAATCAGCTTTGGCAAAAGGTGTTAATATACCGGATATAATGTAACTCGTTATATTCTTTCTCTTAAGAAGAAAGAGGTCGTCGCCCTTTAGGTTCGTGCCGTTAATAAGAAGGCAGGCGCAGGAGTATCCTGCCTCTGCCACGGCATTACGCACCTGTATATTCACGTCGCTTGCCGAGCCGAAAGGATAGGCAAAGGCCGTTACCTTTTTACCAATTTTTTCTGATATTTTTTTGCCGGACTTTTCTATCTCCATCTTCGCTTCCTCTATAGGAATAGCGGAAAGGCAGGGGTGGCTGGCGGTATGAGCCCCGAAGGAGATGCCGTTGTCACTCATCTCGATGATTTCATCCCATGTTAGTACCATGCCATCGGCTTTTCCATTCGTTCCGGGGCGTGCGCAGTCCACATCAAGATCCTTGATAATAGCTCCCAATAATCTTTCGCGTTCATCGGCGGAAAGCCTCTTGCAGTGTTCTATTATTTGCTGGCATACCTGCTTTTTGGAACGCGCCGATGAG
This sequence comes from uncultured Thermodesulfobacteriota bacterium, assembly GCA_964474975.1. GTDB lineage: Bacteria > Desulfobacterota > GWC2-55-46 > GWC2-55-46 > JADFVP01 > JAJRZX01. The sequence continues at coordinate 15,985 of CAYYUX010000029.1, read as the reverse complement.
ATAGAAGACAACCCCATGCCCAGGGATGTAAGATTCAGCTCTTCCTTTTTCGTTGCGTTCAGAGCACAGGCAAGGCGATCAACGAATAGCGATGTCTTCTTATCCACAGGATTAGTGCTTACAAAAATAGTAATGGGGATATTGTTCCTCTTAACGATGGGATAGACCTTCGTGTACATGCTCTTATAACCATCGTCAAAGGTTACAACCACGCAATCAGCGGGAATATCGTCTCCCGAAGACATAAATGCAACGGCATCATCAAGGCTTATTACCCTGTAATTGCTCTCACGTAGATACACCATGTGCGCTTCGAAGACATCCTCGGGAACTTGAAGCCCAAGATAGGATTTTTCTCCGATATCGTGATATGAGATAATCCTGATGGAGGCGGGACTCCGCTTTTTCTTCCAGCCTGTGTAAAGGTCCAGCAGGCCGGAATAATATAGTACCGCGCTTATAACGAGCCTCAGCATGAGCCAGGTCTTTGTAAATATATTCTTCATAATGTTCCAGAGAGTCATATTATCCTTTCGAAACTTAAGCTTCTTCACTTTCTGTATATATTGGGAGTCTGATCTTTCAAGGAGTGAGGGTAGGAGTCAAGACCCCATAAAAACGGCATAAGACATTATATCTTAACATTATATATTTACAAACTTAGAAGATGGCATCGCCTCTACATGGTGGAGACAGTTGTTTTTACCTTCCTGTTTTCAACGTAGACATTACCTGCCCCTCTCATACCCGCCCCTTCTACAGAGGCCTCTGAGTTCGTGCAGCCTTTAAATTATGTCATTTTTTCTGTCACATCAACGTAAGATATTATACAATATTTTCAAGTTGTTATGTAATCTTTCTTTCTTCACGGCCAACCTCTGACACAGATTCCCTGTCGCCAGTCCCGGGGAGACGGCTTGACAAAGTCAAAGGGCTTTCAGGATCTTCCCTTGCCCGTTAAAACGACTTTAACGGTTGAGAGTATTATCCATATATCAAGTAGCTGAGACATGTTTTTGATGTAATAAAGATCATACTGAAGTTTTTTCGATGTGTCCTGCAAAGACGCGCTATGGGGCTGATTGACCTGAGCCCAGCCTGTTAGACCGGGCTTTACAATGGTTCGCACCGAGTAATAAGGTATCTTCTCCTTAAGTTCATTTACAAAAAAAGGACGTTCAGGCCGCGGCCCGACAAAGCTCATTTCTCCCCTGATGATATTAAGTAACTGAGGCAATTCGTCAAGGCGGATTCTTCTGAGGCACCTTCCAAGCCTCGTGCAACGACCGTCATTAACGCCTGCCCATCTCGGCCCCCCCGTACCCTCGGCATTATCCCTTAGAGACCTGAATTTCAGGATATTGAAGGTTTTGCCGTTTTTACCAACGCGAAGCTGACTATAAAATACAGGGCCTTCTGAATCTATCTTTATCAAAACAGTAATTAGAAGAAAAAGCGGTGCAAGCAGTACAAGCAGGACAAGAGCGAGGCACATGTCAAAGACGCCCTTACTGGCCTGTTTGAATGAGAGGGATTTAAAGCCTGAGGAAAATATCAACCAACTCAGCTTAAGTTCGCTCACGGGAATCTGCCCTGTCATACGCTCATTAAATGTCGCCCCTTCTTCAACGGTTACACCTCTAAGTTTGCAGTCAAGCAGTACCAGCATGGGAAGTTTTGTCCTCTTATCGGCAAGGGCGATGATTATTCTGCCGATACCCTCTTTCTCAACAAGACTGCCGATATCATCGTATCCACCTATTACGTGAGGCGTCACATCGGAGTTGACATAGTCCGCGTTTCGGTCATCTATGAAGCCGATAAGCTCAATGCCGTAATTCCTGTTATTGAATATTTCAAGACCTATTCTTCTGGCAAAGTCACCGGTGCCTATAATAACAGCCTTCTCAACGGGGAGCGTCAGATGTAAAAGACCGGCAAAGAGGCTTCTCCATGTAACTATTAACAACGGCACGAGAGGCACATTAACAAAGACGATGGTGCGCCATGTGCGAAGATAAGGCACCAGATATAGTATGGAGAAGATAATCACCGATGCCGCCATCGTGACCCATACAAGCCTCGTAAACATTACACGGCCTGGGTGATAGAACTCATGGCTGTAGAGGCCGAAGTAGATAAAAAAAACGAGATACGAGACGGTCAAGACCAGGTTTTTCAGAAAATGCTCTATGGGAGGAACTGCAGAGCCCTCTATATGCGCCCTTAAAATCGCAAGACTGAGCGTAGAGATAAAGATGATCACCCCTTCTATGAGAATTATAAGTAATAACTTGGGTGAGATAGTCCTGTTAAAAGAGACAGGCATCTTTACTTTAAGACTTCCATAACATTAGTAATACTGTTTAATGGATTTTTTAATGCGGTTAAGGACTATTCCTACGATATTGGCGTTAGGCAGGGACTTCACAGCCCTCAAGACCATGTCTCTTGGGGTGCTGTCAGACCTTACGACCATAAGAAGTCCATCAACAAATTGAGAGAGAATCTTCACATCAGCAACGGGGGCTATGGGCGGGGTGTCAAGTATTACGTAATCAAATTCGAGCCGTACTCTGTCCATAAGTTTTTTCATGCCCTGACTCATGGAATCCGGGACAGACCTGACATCTCTGCCGCCGTGTATTACGTGAAGTTCAGTGCCGTCAACAACTGCTACCGCCTCATCAAGCGTTGCCTCGGAATCGAGTATCTCCCTCAGTCCCGGGATATCACCGGCGAACTCGAAATAATCGGCAAAAGAGGGCGATCTCATATCACACTCCATTAGCAATACCCGCATCTTCAGCTCCTTTGTCATGGCCATAGAAAGATTAACGGATGTTACCGTTTTGCCTTCTCCCTTGACGGCGCTCGTTACGGCAAAGACGCTGTAGGAATGCTTACGGCTTATATGTTCGAGCTTGGTAAGAAGCTCGCGATACTGCTCCGAACATGCGCCTCTTCCAGCGATAGATTCAAGAATGGTCTGACGCATATGGGCGTTATTTTTGAATTTGCTTACGCGCCTCGGCATGTGACTGGTTTCACTGATGTTAGGGAAACTAACCTCGGCAGTAGCCTTGGAATAGGCTTTGCTGTTTTTTAATTTTTCGTCGTAGAGGCGTCTTTTTTCGGGGTCTGAGAGGGTCTTGTATGCATTCTCAATAGACTCAAGCATGGCCATTCTCTCCTGTTCAGAATAGAGCGAATACAGTGCCACCGAATCCTTTCCGTAAAGCTCTCGTGCCCTGGCATAGGCAGAAGCCATATCAGAGGTAAAAGTATCCGGTGATATATTCAGTATCTCATAATAATTTTTGTCAGACATGTTATCTTTACCCTCTAAAATTGTGCATTATTGAGCGGTAGCGCGGCTTTTCTCTCCGGTTTCATCTATTACAGAGCCAACAATGCGTCCAAGCGCCTTGCAGACATCAGTGTCTTTGAAGTTTAACGCGAGGGGTTTTTTCATACGAATAGACTTTATTACGGCTTCATCGTAAGGGATATCCCCTAAATAACGAATGCTCATCCCGATATTGTCATAGCAAAGCTCCTCTATCTTCTGGCCTGCCTCGCGGTCCTCCTCACACTTGGTCTGATTCATTATAATGGATAATCTCGTCTCACCCATCAACTGCCCGACAAACTCGCCAGTAGTCTTTTCAGCCCTCCTCAGGCGTGTGATTATCTCCGCTATGGTTTTTATCTTACCGCTATCGACTCCTTTGAGGATATGATGCAGTATGTCCTTGAGCGGTCCATCCATTAAAGATGCCTTAATCCTCCTGAGAACCATGGCCTTCAAGTATCTGTAAGTGTTCTCTACAGAAGTAGGGTCCGGGGTGGTAATTATGATTACGTAGTCGGAGAAGAACAATATATCAAGCACATTGGCCGAAGTACCCGGACCGAGGTCAAGGAGGATATAATCATAATCTATCTCATAAAGCGCCTTCTCCAGCCTCAGGAGATTCTCGCCCTTCATATCGGCTACATCAAGCGAATCCCTGGCGCCCGTTACTATATCAAGTCCCTCGACGAGAGTCGGCGTTATGAGGCGTTCAAAGTCATCAGTCTCGCCTTTAAGATAACTGGACAGAGATAACTTTGAGCCCTCCATGCCGAGGAAACTATGGAGATTTGCGGCGCCGAGGTCTACATCCACAAGCAGTGTCCTGTATGAGCGTTGCGCGAGCATGAGCGCCATATTCGAGGCCACCATGCTTTTTCCCACTCCGCCTTTTCCGCCGCCTACCGCCAATATTACAACCCCTTGGCCTGAACCAGCGGCATTGAGTCCATTGCAGTCCGAGGCCACGGGTGCCTTGGGCCTGCGCGTACGTCTTATTAAGTCAGATAAAATCTTCAAACTTCACCAAACTTTCCTATTGGCCCCTTGCTCGCCGTCTCAAAATCCGATATCTGACCTATGACGGCATAGGGGAGTATGCCCGCGAAGTCTTCTGCTTTTCTGAAAACAGGATTCAGACCATCCATGATGATTACAAGTCCGAATCCAAGGGCCGCTCCAATAAGCATACCGAGGAAGGTTATCTTTATCTTTTTTGGTTTAAAGGGCCGCTCAGGCAGATTTGCCGGGTCGAGTATCTTAAACTTTTCGCCCTTTTGCCTTCTCTCAAGATTCCTCGCAAGCTCGGCGTCGAATTTTTTCTCCAGCAAACTCTGATAATTCTTTAAGGAGATATCATAGCCCCTCTTTACATCTGCCATCTTTTGTTCATTGGCGGGTATGCTTTCCACTCGTTTTTCGAAGAGCTTTGTCTGCGCCATTATATCCGATCTGCGGTCCTGAAGATTTTGCAGCTGCGTTCTTACAGAGAGAAGGTCGGCATAGGTCTTGCTGTTCTTGATATCGGGACGTTCACTGAAGGCTTCAGCTGTTTTAGGTTGTTTAGACCCCGTAGTTACCTTCCGATTGTCACGCGACTGCATGAGTAGATTCTCCACTCTTTTAATGCGGTCTTTAATCAAGACGACATCGGGATAATTGGCCTTATGTATGGAGAGTAGCCGGGCCTTCTCGGTGCGGAGTTTTGCGAGTTCTATTGCGAGAGGATTTGGTAGAGGCAAATCCGTAGACGAGTCAGGGAGATTGATCTTACTCACGCCGACTACGCTCATTGATTTCATGCGCTCAAGCTGTTCGGTGAGAAAACGCTCCCTCTCCTGAGTAGTCTTAATAGATGCGCTCACTGTCTCGAATGCCAGCTGAAGCCTGTCAAGTGTCTTTAGATTGGCATCAAGCTGTTCGGGCAGGCTCCCCATATGCCTTTCCTTAAACCTTCGGAAAGCGTTTTCCTGATCCTTGAGCTGTTTCTTGGCCATCTCCAGTTCATTGCCGAGAAACTTTGTCGTGGAATCTACAGCCAGCTCTCTTAACTTGAGATTTTCATCTATGAAGAGATGGGATAGCCTGTTTGTGACCTGCATCGTAACATAAGGGGACTTTCCCTCATAGGTTATACTGAAGGCGTCTCCGCCGCTTCCGCTACCGCCTATAACTTTAATCTTTATGGCCTCACGCATGCGTTCAACAGACTTTTCTTCACTTGCCACATCCTTTTTCGAGACAAAAAAACCACTTAAAAAGGCTAACGGCCCGCTCTGCGACTCTTGCTCGGCATTACCGTATAGTTTGAACTCTTTTATTATTGGATATAGCCTTGTCCTGCTCAGTATCTGCTGTTTTATGGTACGCAGACGGCTTCCTATGGGAGTCTTATCTGTGAATTTAACATAACTTTCAGGAATTTTCTGGTGTTCCACGAGTATCATGGTTGTCGAACGGTACTTTTTCGGCATGACCATGCTCAACCCGCCTGCGATAACCGCGCAGACAATCGTACTGGCCAGTATCAGCCGCCAGTGTCTGGAAAAGAGGTCCAAATACGTATATACTGTCTTATAAGTTTCTTGCATAGTTTCTATAACCTGTTTTCATAGATTAAGACTGCCAGTTTTATAAATACAATATTACCATCTACATTCTTGGCGCCCATAGCGCCCGAAGGCAATTGGGCGTAATGCGAATAACCGCCGCTAAGGCTGAAACGCCTGCTTATTCTCCAGTCGCCGCTTAAGTCCACGCTGTAATACTGCGTATCGAGGATGCGGTCCGGAGCGGAACGTTGTTTGCCGTAAATCCCTGCAAAACTCAGGCCGAGATAATCTGTTAGCTCCGCGTGAGCTCCGATGGAGATAGTGTCATTGAGGCTTAATTCACTGCTAATACCTCCGGCGTTTGAGATCCCCCTTGCGTACTTCAAGGTAAATTCGGATTTACGGAAGTGCTGAACCAACTGAACTTCGCCTACCCATTTTGCATTCTTGCCGATATCTACTGAAGAACTCACGCCGGGGGTGTATGCCGCGCCGCCGGCAAGCTCTACGCTGAGGCTTTTGGAAAACTCGCCCCTGATGCCCACATTAGCCAGATGTACGTCCGTGCTTCCTCCCATTCCTCTATCGAATGAATATCTTGTGAACTTATAATTTGAAAAAACAGTCCACTTGGGAATTATGCTGTAAGACGAGTCAATACCCCCGGTGTATGTAATGGTATCCACAAGAGAAGGCTCTGAGAAATCCTCAAGGGTATATTCGCCGAATAGAGTCATTGATGTGCGATCTGTAAAATTATGGGAGAGCTTGCCGTATGAGCTGTTAAAAAAAACATCCGTATACTGCGTCAGCACATTGGACTTGCCTGCGGCTATGATATCAAAGGCATTTGGGCTGAAAGTTGCGTTTTCTGTCATGTTAATGCTTGTCTTGGCCCATGGCGAGGCTTTCATATCAAGCGATAAGGAATGCTCCGTGTGATCAAACTTCGTCTGCACGGCAGGCTTAACAACATCGGCAAGATAAGAGCCTGTCAGACTCAACTTTTTCCAATTCCCCTCTACGGTGAAGCCCGGATGAAGAATGCTAACATAATCATCCACTTCACTGCCCTTGGCCTCTCGAAGGAAGTTACTCTCATATCTTTCCTCAATAGAAACAGCCGTATGCAGTACAACTTCGGCCTCTGTTATCCGTGAATATCCAATAAGGAACACCAGAACTAATATAAGGGCGAGGTACCCTGATTTATGGCACAAAAATAGTGTCTCCCGGTTTAAGAATTATATTATTGCGTGCAAATGCCTTACCATAAACAATGTCATTGAACCTTACCTTGAACCTTAAGTTGCCACCGCCAGCCTTCTCGCGCAGGAGTATTATATCGTTCTTCGAGGCAAACTTGTTAAACCCTCCGGCAAGGGCGATGACCTGCAGAAGAGATGTCTGCCTTTTCAGTGTATAAAGGCCGGGGCTGTTTACGTCTCCGAATATAAAGACCTTGTAGCTATTTATTGCCTGAACTATTACTGAGACCACTACGGACTGCTCATATTCACCAAACTTTTTGACTAATAATTGTCTTAGCTCAAAAGGTGTATACCCCATTGCCCTTACGTCGCCTATAAGAGGAAGGGAAATATTGCCGTCAGGTCTTACTATAACGGTTTTCGAGAGATCGGCGTTCTTCCAGACCGAGATATCAAGCACGTCCTCGGGGCCGATAACATAGCTTGGAGAAGAATATTCATTTACTGCTTTCTTATTTTTGCTTGCGGCAGTAGAGACAGTGGCGAAAGCAAAAACACAGGAAACAGCTAAAATGAGAACAAAACACAAGAGGGTCCTTGTCTGAAAATTCAATGTCCTTATCAGAATCTTATTATTTTTAAAAAATCCTCTTTTCACAAAACCTCCATATTGCCGCGTATTCATCTGTCCTTTCAATAAACCTTAAACCTTACCTGAGATGACCATACTTCATTTACATGAGATGCGCAAGCAATAGGATGAGTAATAGTTAAACTAAAACTTTCAGGCCTCTTATCTATTGCTATGGCCATAGCAGTTGCTCATTAAAATGCCTGTGTCTCTCTTCTCTTCAATGAATCAAATTAACTGCAGGGACAACATGAGACATTCCCACCTTCAAAACATAAAAACCGCTTATAACATGGCAGAATCTTATTATACAGGAACGGTGCTTTTTTCGAAATAGTCAAGTAAAATAATTCATTCTCTAATAAATTTCCCTGCGCCTCTAATGCACCTGCTATAGAGAATAGCATAAACATTAGAGAAAGACAATTATAAATATAACCTTCCGGTCAATTAAATATTACAGTAAAAAAACAAAGTAACCTCAAAATCTTGACTCTCTTGCGGCCCATTATGGAATAGGGAGTTCGGGCATTGGTATCAGGCACGCTGACTAAGCCTGCCGTTTTTTTTTAAGGAATCTGCTAATTAGTTGAATTTCAAGAAGAAAAAAGGCGGCATGTCAATCAGCAAACTGCTTGATATATCTGTTATTGACTCTCGGGCATACAAAAGCATAGAATTTTGACCTTCATCGTCGTAATGCGATTAATTACTTTTATGTCCTTCCCGCATAATTCTCTAACCTTAAAAAAAAGGCACGAGGCTCCCGGGGAGCGATAATATCGTAAATTCGACTCTACGCAATGGCATTAGTAAATTCTCTAACGCCATGAGCTTTCTGTAGACAGCTTTAAAAGGTTTTTTTTCACTATCCCCTGATACAAACCCAAGGGTCACGTCTTTTACCTCTATGCTTCTTCAGGCCACTGCGCCTATTCTTCGATCTTGTTGTCCGTCAGGCGTTTTACTATCTTTGCCACGTGCATACCCTGAAAACGGGCCATATCAAGTTCGTTCTTGCTTGGCATGCGCGAGCCGTCAGGCGCGGCTATGGTGGTTGCGCCGTAGGGCGAGCCTCCGGTAATCTCCTCTAATGTCATCTGCCTTTTCTCGGTGTAAGGCATGCCTACTATTATCATGCCATGGTGAAGAAGGGTTGTGTGAAAGCTCAATATGGTTGATTCCTGCCCGCCGTGCTGAGTTGCCGTGGAGACAAAGACGCTTCCAACTTTGTTAACAAGGCCGCCCTGTAGCCATAGCTGGCCCGTGGAGTCGAGGAAGGTCCTCATCTGGGCGCACATATTGCCGAATCTCGTAGGCGTACCGAAGATAATGCCATCGGCCTCGGCGAGGCTTTCAATGGTGGCCGTGGGGATCCCTGCAAAGGCCTTTCGCGGCTCAATGGCGTTCATCTTTTCCAGTACTTCGTCAGAGAGCGTCTCAGAGACCTGATAAATATTTACCTTCGCGTCCTCAATAGACCTTGCCCCCTCAGCCACGGCCTCGGCCATTTTATATATATGACCGTAAAGGCTGTAAAAAATAATATTGAGTTTCATAAAAAGTCCTCCTTGATATGAAGTTATAATTTATTAAGCCCGTTCAAGGCGGCCACTTTATAGGCGTCCGTAAGTGTCGGATAATTGAAGACCGTGTCCTTGAAGTAATCAATAGTGCCGCCGAAATTCATGACAGCCTGACCAAGATGAATAAGCTCCGAGGCCTTTTCGCCCACTATATGCACGCCAAGGAGTTTATGGGTATCTCTCATAAAGAGCAGTTTTATCATGCCGTGTACATCGCCTGTTATCTGCCCGCGGGCTACTTCCTCAAAAAACGCCCTCCCCGCCTCGTAAGAGACACGGTCTTTTCGAAGGTCCTCTTCGTTTGCCCCTACCATTGAGATCTCCGGTATGGTGTATATTCCGAATGGCATGACGCCGGCGAGATCGCAGGTATGACCCTCACTGCCGTATGCGTGGCAGACAGCCCTCCTGCCCTGATCGCGCGAGGTAGCGGCAAGAGAAGGAAAGCCTATGACATCACCTACGGCGTAGATATTGGGTACATCCGTCTGAAAAGAAGAATTTACCTTAAGAAGACCCTTAGGCCCGGCCTTGAGGCCGATATTTTCAAGGGCAAGGGCATTGGTGTTGCCTGTCCTGCCCATTGTATAAAGCAGTTGATTAGAGACAATAAATTTGCCGCTCGCAAGCTCGGTAACCACCCTGGAATTGTCATCTACCTTTATCTCTACAACCTCTTCGGATAACTGCATTGTTACGCCCGAGTGCCTCATCCAGTATGTAAGGCTCGTAGTAATCTCCTCATCGGCGAACCTCAGCACACGGGGCCGTCTTTCCACAAGCGTCACCTTGACGCCAAGCGCCGCAAAGATACAGGCATACTCGCATCCTATTACGCCGCCGCCGATTATGGTAAGGCTTTCTGGAAGTTTATCAAGGGTGAGAATGGAATCCGTATCATGAATATGAAGGCTCTCGAAGGGGACGCTGGCAGGCCTCGCCGGCCTTGTGCCAGTGGCGATGACGATAACATCACCCTCGATAAACTCTTCTGTCCCGTCCTTTGCCGAAGTCACGGAAACGCTGTGCTTATCGACAAAAGACCCCTCGCCGTAGATTATCTCCACGTTGTTTCTTCCGAGCTGGTCGAGGGTAATTTCCATCTGCCTGCGTATGACATCGGTCTTTCTGTACATAAGCATCCCCAGGGTAACGTCTCTGTTAAGGGAATACTGAAAACCAAAGACCGCGCGCTGTTTCAGCCCGGCAAGATACATGGCAGTCTCACGAAGGGTCTTGCTCGGGATGGTTCCCGTGTGGATGCCCGCGCCGCCGATAAAGGGCTCGCGCTCTATAATGACAACCTTTTTGCCAATCTTGGTCCCCTGAATGGCGGCCTTCTCTCCGCCCGGGCCGGAACCGATTACGATAATATCGTACTTCTTCATGGCAGAGGTTTCCTCTATAAATTACCTGAGAGAGAACTTCGAAATTAGAATAATATGGCGCAGACAGCAACGCAACTTATAACATTACCACATAATAAGCATTGAGGGGACATTGGCAATATCAAATCATCTTATAATATATACACGTTGAGGCCCCATAATGCAAACCACTTTTTGAAGCCCTGTGGCATGCCAAGGTGCGCGGAACTCTTCTCAAGCACCTCTTTGAGGCCATGCGTATGCGGCGCAAGGAGGCCCCTCAGGCCCGGGTGACTTATGGCATTACTCCGGCCTTTAAGAAAAAGCCCTTAAGCCTTCTTAAGACAGTGCAGATAATGCCGATGATTTATCTTGCTTTTTTTAAACTCAAAAGTATAATAGGCACATTCACCAGGGGCAAAATCAGTTCAAAAAATTTTCATTTTACAGGGGATGTATAAAAATCCCTTCGAGCTCAAGGAGGCTCTATTATGACGAGCATAGTTGAAATTATCGCAAGAGAGGTGCTTGATTCACGCGGCAACCCCACTGTTGAGGCAGAGATTTTGTTGAGTGGCGGTTTCAAGGGTCGGGCCATTGTGCCGTCGGGGGCCTCAACAGGACGCTTCGAGGCCGTTGAGCTTCGTGACAATAACAAAAAGAGGTTTAACGGCAAGGGCGTATTAAAGGCGGTAAAGGCCGTAAACGGCCCCATAGCAAAGGCCCTCATGGGGGTAGACGCCATGGACCAGCCCCTTGTAGACGCCATGCTTATAGAGCTTGACGGGACAAAGAACAAGGGAAAGCTCGGCGCCAACGCCATACTCTCCGTCTCCCTTGCCGCGGCAAGGGCATCGGCCTGCGCCACCATGCAGCCCCTGTACCGATACATCGGCGGCACAGCCGCGAGAGTCCTGCCCGTGCCCATGATGAACATAATAAACGGCGGCGCCCACGCGGACAACAACCTTGATATTCAGGAATTCATGATAGCGCCTGCAGGGTTCACATCTTTCAGGGACGCCCTTCGCGCAGGAGTTGAGATATTCCATACGCTAAAGGCCGTTTTGAAGAAAAAAGGCCTCTCCATCTCCGTTGGCGACGAGGGCGGCTTCGCCCCCATGCTCGAATCCAACACCCAGGCCCTTGAGCTTATCATCAGCGCCATGGAAGGCGCCGGTTATAAGCCCGGTAAAGATGTATTCATCTGCATCGACTCGGCGGCGAGCGAGTTCTACTCCGCTGGAAAATATAATATTGACGGCAAAAAACTCTCAAGCTCCGAGGTAGTCTCATACCTTGAAAAACTCGTCTCAAAGTACCCCGTTGTCTCCATTGAGGACGGCCTTGACGAGCAGGACTGGAAGGGCTGGAAGCTCCTTACCGATAAACTCGGGAAAAAGGTTCAACTCGTAGGCGATGACATCTTCGTTACAAATCCCGCGCGTCTTGCACGCGGCATTAAGCAGGGCGTTGCAAACTCCATTCTCATAAAGGTCAACCAGATAGGCACGCTCTCTGAGACCCTTGACGCCGTAGACATGGCTACAAGGGCGGGCTACACCTCTGTCATATCCCACAGGAGCGGCGAGACTGAAGACACCACAATAGCCGATCTGGCCGTTGCCACGGGCGCGGGCCAGATAAAGACGGGCTCATGCTCGCGTACGGAGAGGACGGCGAAGTACAATCAGCTCCTCCGAATCGAAGAGATGCTGGGATCATCGGCAAGGTTTGCAGGGGCAGAGGTCTTTTCCCTTTAAAAGGCCCTCCCGGCATTACGAATGTGATATACTTTATATAATATGAGAAGCCGCCTCCTATGAGGTGGCTTCATACTTCCCGTCACCTGTAACAAGGAGAATGTGTGTCCGCCGAAGGCCTTATTATTCAGGCTCTTATAATCCTGCTTCTTATCATAATAAACGGTTTTTTCTCAGGTGCGGAGATAGCCATTATCTCGTCAAGACGCGCCGAAATAGACAGGCTCGCAGAAGAAGGCCGCGGCTCCGCCAAACGCGTCAAGCGTATGAAGGACCGGCCCGAGAGCTTTCTTGCCACGGTACAGGTAGGCATCACCGTTGTCACCACAATAGCATCTGTACTCGGCGGTCTTGTCGCCATTAAATATATTAAGCCAATCTTTGCCTCCATACCCTTTGCTCCCATCAGGCACTCGGCGGAATTTATCTCCGTTGTTATCGTAGTAGCCCTTATCTCCTACGCCTCGCTCATCATCGGCGAGCTTGTGCCAAAATCCCTGGCCCTTCGATACTCAGAAAAAATAGCCTGTTTCTCTGCCCGTCCCATTGATTTTTTTACGAGTATTACCGCCCTGCCCGTAAAAATACTCACCTCTTCAACAAAACTGGTAATGAAGCTCATGGGTGTTAAGGCCAATGAAGAGAGGACCTTTATCTCCGAAGAAGAGATAAAATATTTCATAAAAGAAGGCCGCGCCTCAGGGGTCTTCGAGGAGACAGAGGCGGCACTACTGCATGGTGTCTTTCAGTTCGCCGATACCACTGTGAGAGAGGTCATGGTCCCGAAACCCAAGTTCTCCGCCATGGATGTCAATACGCCGTCGGACTCAATATTAAAAATACTCTCTGACGCCGGTTTCTCAAGATACCCCGTATACAAAGGGAGCGTGGACAGGATAGTGGGAATACTCTTCAATAAAGACGTCTTCAGGGCCGTGGAAAAAGGCGGCCCCATCATCATAAAGGATATCATGCGGCCCCCGTATTTTGTTCCGAGCACCATACTCATAAGTAAACTCCTCCGGGAGATGCAGAGACGAAAGGTTCACATAGCCATAGTCGTCGATGAGCACGGCGATGTAGACGGCCTTGTGACCATCGAGGATATACTTGAGGAGATTGTCGGTGAGATAGAGGACGAGTACGATGTGGGCAAGGGCGGCCTCGTGGAGAGACTTAAAGACGGCACCATGATACTTGACGCCACTATCTCCATCGGAGACCTTGAAGACGAGGGCATTATTATCGACGAGGAAGAAGAGGAGTTCAACACCCTCGCCGGCTTTCTCCTCGTAAAGTTGCAGAGGATACCGAGGGGCGGAGAGTTTGTCATTTATAAAGACAGACGATTCACCATAGTCGATGTAGAGGCCAACAGGATAGTCAAGGTAAAGGTCGAACCCCTCGGCTCGCCGACAGAGTTGAAGAAAACCAGGGCCTGAACTCCGGACTTATAGATAATCAGCGGCAGGGCCCTACGGATATTTTCCACGGTTCGGCCCTCTTATTTATTGACAAGCCCGGCGCTATCTAATAGATTAAAGCCTCTTGGCTTAGGGCATCTCGTCGGACATCCCCCCGTAAAATATCATACTAAAGGGACATACCCTCTCATGAAAAAAATACTTATACCCTTAATGGCGCTTTTTCTTGTATTTGGCGGCTGTGTCAGGTCTTCAACCCTTAAAAGGGCCTTGAATGATAGTGAGGCCGCGAGGCGTCAGGCCGCGAGCTCTGAAGAGGCAAACAAGACTCACCTTGAAGAAATCGCATCACTGCAAAAAGACATGGATAATCTTCGGGTTCGTAATGAGGGCCTTGTAGAAGGTAATCTCAAAAAGGCAGAAGAGATAACCTCCCTTAAAGCCGTTGTGAAGGGCAAGACAAGTGAAAATAATAAACTCAGAAAAGAGCTTGACGCCATCCGCGCCGCCGGCACGGTCATAAAAGAAAAAAAGGCGCCTAACCACGTTGATAAAAGTGAATACGGAAATTTTTTAGAGACACTGCGGGAAGATTTTGACATGGGGTCGCTCGGCATAATCAGAGGCGCCGACACCCTCTCCATCCTATTAAACGATAAGGCCCTATTTAATGGTGATACGGCCGCGCTTCTTCCTGAGGGCAAGGCCCTTTTACAGAGGATAAGCTCCGCAACAGAGGAATTGAGATTAAAGGGACAGCGCGTTATGGTTAGTCCGGTCATGCCCTCTACAACAAGCGATAATAACAGTACCGTGAAGACCAAAAGTCTTGCCCTTGAGCGCGGAGCCGTTATAAGACGGTTTCTTAATGAGAGAGCCGATGTAAAAGAAGCGGCCATCCATGGCCTGCCATACGAGAAGGGCACTGATACGACTCTCTCTGGCTTTTCCGTGGAGCTTACCTTTCCTAATGTTAAATAAAAGGCTCTGCCCCGCCTCGCCCTAACATTACCCTTTTGACCCTAAGCCCCTGCGAGATGCCAAGTGGGCCATAAGTTCCCCAAGGCCCAGTGTATTTATGACATTTTCGGGGCCAAGCCATCCCCTTACAGCCGTATGAAGCCCAAAGACAATATTGGAGAGCTGAAGCGTTGAGTGGGCGTCAGTGGAGATGGCGATGAGAATGCCGCGCTCCTTTGCGAGCCTCAGATGGGAGTCCTTAAGGTCCAATCTTTCAGAGCAAGAGTTCAGCTCCATTATAACCTTATACTTCAAGGCCGCGTCCATTACTGCGCCCATATCCATCTCATAAGGCGGCCGCACGGAGATAAGCCTTCCCGTGGGATGGGCGAATATGTCTATCAAACCCGTGCTCATGGCCTTTATTATCCGCTCCGTCATACGGGCCTCTGTCATGGTAAAGCCCGAATGTATGGAGCCCACGACACAATCCATCTTTTTGAGAAGCCCGGCGGGGTGGTCAAGAGAGCCGTCGGCCATGATGTCAACCTCCGCTCCCTTAAGAAGCCTGAAGGAAATTCCCGACATCTGCATCCTCTCATTAAATGAATCAATGGCCTCCATCTCACGAAGCGCCCTTTTCGTATCAAGCCCGTGCGCTACGCCAAGGGCCTTTGAGTGGTCTGTAATGGCAAGGTACTCGTAGCCCCGCTCCATGGCGGCTGTCGCCATCTCCTCTAATGTGGCCGAGCCGTCGCTCTCGTCGGTATGGGCGTGAAGATCGCCTTTTATATCTGTTAACTCAATCACTTGCGGAAGTTTTGCCTCAAGCGCTGTCTCTATCTCACCGGTGTTCTCCCTTAACTCAGGCCTTATGAATGGAAGCCCCACGGCCCTGTATACATCCTGCTCCGTGGCCCCGGCGATTGATTTACCCTCTTTGTCGAATACGCCGTACTCGTTTATCTTTAGCCCCATCTTTACCGCCCTCTCACGCATGGCGATATTATGGGCCTTGGAGCCCGTAAAGTACTGCCACGCCGCTCCGAAAGAGGCTTTTTTAACAACACGGAGGTCTACTTGAAAACCGCTCCCAAGGAGCACCGTAGATTTTGTAGGCCCCTGCATGAGTACTT
>CAYYUX010000028.1:0-19000 GCA_964474975.1 uncultured Thermodesulfobacteriota bacterium | reverse complement strand
TCGCCTGCGTCGGCGGCGGCAGTAACGCCATGGGGCTCTTTTATCCCTTTCTTAACGATAAAAACGTCGCCATGACAGGCGTCGAGGCCGCAGGCTCGGGAATCCGCACAGGCAAACACGCGGCATCCATTACAGCGGGAACCCCGGGAGTGCTTCACGGCAGCAAGACCTATCTCCTTCAGGATAAGTTCGGACAAATTCGCCATACCCATTCCGTCTCCGCGGGGCTCGATTACCCCGGCGTGGGTCCGGAACACTCCTACCTCCATGATACAGGCCGCGTAAATTATACGACGATTACCGATAAAGAGGCCCTCCGGGCCTTTCGCGAGCTTACCCTCGAAGAGGGCATCATCCCGGCCCTTGAGTCATCGCACGCCGTGGCCTATGCCATGAAGGCGGCAAAAAAAATGGACAAAAAATCTACTATAATAGTAAACCTCTCCGGCAGGGGAGACAAAGACCTTGATACAGTATCAGAGTATTTTAAGGACGATATGGATAAAAACTCATGAAAAAGAAAAATCCCGTTAAGACGAAAGGCTCAAGAGGGACAAAGAGGTGCGTTGTTGAGGGTGTCTGCAAAGAGCGGGGGGCGCTGAGGATAGAGGGCGTCTACGATGAGCTTGCGAAAAAGAAAGAAAAGGCCCTGATTACCTTCATAACGGCAGGCGACCCTTCCATCGAGGTAACTGAAAAACTAATCCTCAAGATGGAGGCCTCGGGCGCCGATATCATAGAGCTGGGCATACCATTCTCAGACCCTATGGCCGACGGGCCTACAATACAGGCCTCGTCCGAGAGGGCCCTCGAAAAAGGCGTGCATATACGCGAGGTTCTCGGACTTGTTAAAAATGTCCGCAAAAAAAGTAATGTCCCCATAATACTCTTTGGTTATTATAACCCCGTATTCGCCTATGGCCTCGGTAAATTCGCCCGCGCCGCAAAGCGGGCAGGCGTCGATGGTGTGCTCATAGTGGACCTGCCCCCTGAAGAGGCCTCTGACCTTGAGGCGGAGCTTCGCACCGTAGGCCTTGCCCTTGTATTTCTCCTAACCCCGGTAAGCGATGAAAAGAGGATGCGCCTCGTTGCAAAAGAGGGCTCGGGCTTCATATACTTTGTAAGCCTCACCGGTGTTACAGGCGCGCGGGTGAAGATGAAGGCCGATGTGGCCGGGCATATAAAAGAACTGCGTAAATTCACAAAACTGCCCGTTGGCGTGGGCTTCGGCGTATCAAGCCCTCAGCAGGCAGAAGAGATTGCCGCCCATGCCGATGGCGTCATAGTGGGTAGCGCGATTATAAATATTATCGCCAAAAAAGCCGCGGCCAAGAGCTGTGTAGCCGAGGTTGGCAGGTTTGTGGCCTCTCTGAAGGACGCCCTGCGGGGTTGAGGCGCGGGCCTGCCGGGCTTAAAGCCTCTCTTGGCAGAGAGTGGGGGCGGGAGTATGCACTCGCCATATTCGCCGGCCTTGAGATAAAGGTATATTATGGGATGGTTTAAGAACAGTTTTTTTTCCGTTGAGAGTAAAAGCGTAAAGGTGCCGCAGGGGCTCTGGGTCAAGTGCGAGCACTGCACCGAGATAATATACAAAAAAGAGGTTGAACGTAACCTTGAGGTCTGCCCTAAGTGCGCCTATCACTTCAGGCTCTCTGCCTTTGATAGAATAAATATGTTATTTGATAAGGAGAGCTTCGAAGAATTCGATCCTCTCATCGCGCCAAGGGATCCCCTTGTCTTCAAGGATATAAAAAAATATAAAGACAAGCTGAAGACCTATCAGAAAAAAACAGGGCATAAAGACGCTGTTATTACGGGACTTGCCACCATTAACGGCCATAAGTTCATGACAGCGGTCTTTGACTTTGCCTTTATGGGCGGCTCCATGGGCGCTGTTGTGGGCGAGAAGATTACGCGCGTCTTTGAAAGCGCCGTTGAAAAAAAAAGCGCCGTTATTACCTTCAGCGCCTCAGGCGGCGCGAGGATGCAGGAAGGCATTCTCTCGCTCATGCAGATGGCAAAGACAGCGGCGGCAGTAGGCAGGCTGAAGGAGGCGGGGCTTCCATTTATCTCTGTCCTTACGGACCCTACGATGGGCGGCGTCTCGGCGAGCTTTTCCATGCTCGGCGATATTATCGTGGCCGAACCCGGGGCCCTTATTGGTTTTGCCGGCCCCCGTGTCATAGCGCAGACCCTGAAACAGACCCTGCCCGATGGCTTTCAGCGCTCCGAGTATATCCTTGAACACGGCATGATAGACATGATAGTCGAGAGAAAAAACATGAAAGAATGCCTTGGAAGGCTCCTTGAGTACATGAGCTGAAACCCGGGGGTTCTGATTCTCCTTTAACAAACCTTTCCTCAAGATTATAATTTTTGCCGCGTTGCAAAATCCCTTTTTATAACATCCATGATTAACCGGGGTCCTTGTATAAGAGATGAGCCTTCAATACAGAGAGACCATAGATTACCTTTACGGCCTTAAAAGGCTGGGGATAAGGCCGGGACTCCATACCATGAAAGGCCTTATTTCCATCCCCGGCAGTTCCCTCGGGGAGCTTCCCGTTGTTCATATCGCCGGCACTAACGGCAAGGGTTCAACCTCGGCCATGATAGCCTCAGTAATGAGCGAGGCCGGCTACAGGGCGGGGCTTTACACCTCGCCGCACCTCGTAAGGTTTAATGAACGCTTCAAGATAGGGGACAAGGATATCTCCGACGAAGCCCTGTGCCGAGTCGCGGCAAAGGCCCTCGACACCGCAGAAAAACTTAAAGCAGAATCCGGCCTTGAAGCGACTTTTTTCGAGATAGCAACACTCATGGCCATCCTGTATTTCAGTGAGCAGGATGTAGATATAGCCATCATGGAGACGGGCATGGGGGGCAGGCTCGATGCCACGAACGCCCTTACACCCATTATCTCCGTTATTACGGGAGTGGCCCATGACCACAGCGCCTATCTTGGCCATAGTATAGAAGAAATCGCCGCCGAGAAGGCAGGTATCATAAAAAAAGGCGTTCCCCTTATCTCCGGCGTCACCGAGGCGGCGCCCGCCCGTGTGATTGAAGATAGGGCAAAAGCCCTTAACAAGAGCAGACCTCTAAGACTCGGACGCGACTTCCGTTACACGCGCGTCAGCGGCGGTTCTTTTGATTATTACGGGCTGAATCTTTCGTTAAAAGGCGTAGAGTCAAGGCTACGCGGCGGCCATCAGCAGAAAAACGCCGCCATCGCCCTGGCCGTGCTTGAGTCACTGCAGGGCGCTTACCCCGCGGTAAACGAGACTGCCATGAGAGAGGGGCTTAGGAAGGTCAACTGGCCGGGCAGGTTCGAGTCTGTCTCCTGCTCGCCGAGAATTATCCTCGACTGCGCCCATAACCCCGAAGGCGCCTCTGCCCTTGCCGAGGCCATAAAAGAATATTTTCCTCCCCCTGCCACAATGACCCTTATAGCGGGTATCTCAGGGGACAAAGACATCTCAGGCATATTAAGCCGCCTTGTGCCTCTTGCCCGACGCGTTATACTTACCGAAGCCCGCATCGAGAGGGCCGCGGCCTTGAGGGAACTTCGCAAAGCCGCTCGTGTACTGAACAAAGACTGCGAAGAAGAACCCTCTGTTGAGCTGGCCGTAGGCAGGGCCATGAAGTCCCTTCCTGCCCATGAGATTATCGTTATCTCCGGGTCCATCTTTGTAGTTGGAGAGGCCCGGGGGTTTTTGTGTAATAGGCGCAGTCTTCAGGAAAGAGAAGGGGCTTGCGGCTCCGCGGCAATAGGCTGAGTTTTCTTCAAAGGCCCTGTGAAGCGACACATAAAACATGTTGGGATAATGACTCTATACCGTATTGCAACAAGACCGCTGGCCGCGCTTCTCCTTATTACCGCTATCCTTATCCTTCACGGCGTACCTGCCTTTTGCGCCGGGAATAAGGGAGACAACTTTTTTAAAAAAGACGTCCCCGTTGAGATAACCGCCGATTTTCTCACCTTTGATAAAGAATCAAATACATACTATGCCAACGGTAATGTTGTGGTGATTCAGGAAGACGTCACCATGGAGACGGAAGGCATCATAATGAACGTTGCCGCCGGCAAGGCGCGCACCGCAGGGGAAACCTATATACATGACAAAGACGGCAATTCCGTGCGCGGCACGGACCTCTGGATAGACCTCAAGAAAAATACGGCCGTAATAGCCAACGGAAGGATATATTACAAAAGAGATAACATCTATATCGAAGGCGACCCCCTCAAAAAAACGGGTAAGGACAGCTACGCAGGAAAGCACATATCCTACTCTACCTGCGACTGTCCCAAAAATGGCGATAGACGTGCGTGGAGCTTTTCCGCGAAAGAGGCGAGCTTTACCCTCGGCGGATACATGAAGGCTAAACACGCCTTTTTCAAAATCAAGGATTATCCTGTCTTATATACGCCATACCTGAAATTAGCCGTGCAGAAGGAACGCCAGACCGGCTTTCTTCTTCCGAGCCCGGGATACTCAGAGCTTCGCGGAGCGGTTCTGGACAACGCCTTTTTCTGGGCCATATCACGAAACCGGGACGCCACCTTTTATCTTGACATAGAGACTGCCCGAGGTTTCGGCGGAGGGCTTGAGTACAGGTATATACGCACTCCGGAAAGCTACGGGAGCCTCTACTTTTATAACTTTTCGGAAAAAGATATAAACAGAGTCAGAGAGTTCAGAAAAGGTTTGGGAAACCTTGCAAGGCCTGCAAGCGCTTCGAGCGAGAGATGGCAATTTAAGTTCGACCATACGGAGTACCTCTCAGCCGGCTTCAAGATAAACGCCCATATTAACATAGTAAGCGACGACGAATACTTTGTTGATTTCGGACAATCCACTGACAAGAGCATTGAGAGCCTTGAGAGCAATGTCTCGATAAGTAAAAACTGGTCTGTCTACAGCCTTGTCGCCCAGTTGAGGGTCTTTGACAACCTCCTTCTACAGGACGATTCCACAACGCTTCGAAAGTTGCCGGAAATCAGCTTTACCGCCTCTGACGTAAAGATACCATGGACGCCATTTTACCGTTCCCTCTCTTCATCCTTTATTCATTTTTCAAGATCCGAGGGCACCACGGGCCAGCGCCTTGACCTTCAGCCGAGCATCTCACTGCCTCTAAGCCCCGGCGGCTACTTCGACTTCAACTCCTCTTTTACACCAAGGGGTACGATATATCTCGTTAAGGAAAACGCCGGAGGCAGGTACGTGGACAGGTATCTCTACACAGTGGCCTCAGACCTTACAACCACCTTTGTCAGAACCTTTCAGCGTAGCGGTAAAAAGGTAAACGCCTTTAAGCATACGATACGTCCGAAGCTCAGTTACGTCTATGTGCCGGAGGCCAATCAGAACACGCTCCCATCCTTTGATTCCGTTGACTTCATACCCGCTACCGATACGGTTACCTACTCGCTTAACTCCGTTCTCACCGGAAGATACTCATCTGATGGCGCTATCTCCTATCACGACTACCTCTATATGGAGCTAAAGCAGAGTTATGATATACACGAGGCAACGAGGAGCCGCCTTTCGTCTACAGACAAAAGAAGGCCCTTCTCTGATTTTTCCGCCGAGGCTATTCTCAAACCAACTTTTAATTCCACGATTACAGGCAAGATACTCTATAATGTATATGACAACTGGGCAACAAACTACGATATCAACCTTGACCTTAATGATTCGCGCGGAGACGTACTATCCGTCTCGCACAGATTCGTTAGGGACTCTACAAACTTTATCGAAGGCTCCCTGAATGTTCACATCAACCGGCTCTTTGATCTGTCCTATACGGAAAGATACTCGTTAGATGAGCGAAAGGCCATTGAGAGTACCTTCGTAGGCCACTATCACCACCAGTGCTGGGGCGCGGAGCTGACATATTCCAATACGCTTGAAGAAAATATCGTATATATCTCCTTCAGCCTCAAGGGCATCGGCAACATAGGCGGCTTCAGGGCCCGATAAATCCAAGCCCTTATTAAAGCGCCATATTGACATCATATACCTATTACGTTAAATTAAAACTGTATTTACACCCCGGCCCCTCTTAAGCGCCGAAATCGTTAGGCAAAGGGCCGATGTATTCCGAACCTTTACGCGGCAGATGGATGCGCCGTCATTTTAAAAGACTCTAAATTGCAGGAAATGTGGTGCAGATAAAAACTACAGGTTCTTTCCTTTCCTCATAATTCACCTGACCTGTTCTTTCTCAGATTTACTAACCTGATCCGGGATTACGCATACGCCATGAAAACAAAAAAAGAGCCCCTCGAAATAAAATGCTCAGGCTGTAATGGAGGTTTCAGGTTATGGATACCCATTAAAGACCATGGTGAATGGGAGCAGGGCGTATCCATAAACTGCGTCAGGTGCGGCGTCCCCTATATTGTAAAAAAAACCTCCGCCGGCTTTTCCGTAGAGGCGGCTAAGCAAGTGCCTCCATCTGCCGTAAAGGGCGCATACACCATAGATTTTAATAATAACCTCACTCCCCTTATGAACGATGAGTCCATAGACTCGGGGCTCGAACCCATGAAAGATACACCGCAGGCAGAGGACTCCGAAGAGACCAATGCGCCCTCTATCCCTACCATCCTCATAGTGGAAGACGACGCCCTATCGCGCAAGATGGTGGAAAACAGCCTTGAAGACGGCTCAAAGAGGCTTATTATCGCAAAAAACGGCGAAGAGGCCCTCGCGGCGCTTGCCAGGGAAAAGGTAGACCTCCTTGTTGTTGATCTGTACCTTAAAAATCCCGATGACCCGGCTTCCCAGATGGACGGAGAAGAGGTCCTGCAGAAGGCCTCTGCAATAGTAAATATCCCGGCCATAGTAGTAACAGGCAAGGAGCTTGTAGACGATATATCCCTTGACCCCAAGTGGTTTGAGTTGCATGTAAAGGATTTTATCCAGAAAGGCAACCCATTCTGGATTGATGAACTCAAGATAAAAGTTAAGGATATAATCGCCAAGCGATAAAGGTAGGCTTGATAAGGGCCGGTGGGGCAGGCGCGGCTAAGCGGGGTAGAAGACAAGTAGAAGAGTGAGGGGCCTGTGATGTAAAAGGCCCTTTATCGAGGATTCAAGTGGAATGGGTCCGAAAAGGTCCTGTTTTTGTGGCTCTACATGAAAAATGATTTCAGATATGAATTCAATAAAATAAGGCCGGTAATCTGCATACAATGGCCTTAATTATCAATATGTTCCGCGCTTGGTCAGGCGAACGCAAGTAGTGCCTGGACACAAGTTATAAAATTTTCTATCAATCCCCCTTCCTGCTTACAGCGTCCTCTCAAGAAAGGCGTAGGCGCTGTGGTTGTGTATGGACTCCATGTTCTCCGCCTCTATCCTGAACCACGTTATTTCCTTTACGCTCATGAGGTTCAGGGCCGTCTCACGGACGATATCCTCGACAAACATGGGCTTGTCATAGGCCTGCTCCGTAAGTCGCTTCTCATCTACCCTCTTCAAGAGGGAATACACGGGGCTTGAGGCAGATTCCTCCACCTTTCTTATAATGTCCTCTATCCATACAAAGTCCTTGAACCTGAAAGCCACCTTGATAAGGCCGCGCTGGTTGTGGGCGCCCCGTTCGCTTATCTCCTTCGAGCAGGGACATAAAGTAGAGACAGGCACCACTACCTGCAGGACAAGGTCTCGCGTATCGCCTTCCCCAAGCGTGCCGCTATACTTGCACATATACTCCATGAGGCCCTTGGCCCCGGATACGGGGGCCGTCTTTTCTATGAAGTATGGGAACTCCACCTCAAGGTGCGCCGTCGTGGCGGTAAACCTGCCGAGCATCCTCTTGAGGATATCGGGAAAATTCCGTACTGTTACCTCTCCCCTGTATTCGTTTAAGATCTCAACAAACCGGCTCATGTGCGTGCCCTTGAAACTATGGGGCAGGTCTACGTACATATTGATGGAAGCCGTGGTATGCTGTGTTTTATTCACCTTGTCAAGGACAACGATGGGGTATCTGATGTCCTTGACCCCAACCTTGTCTATGTAAAGATTCCTTGAGTCAGGCTCTGACTGAACGTCTTTTAAGAATGCTTTCTTACTCATTTCCCTCTATGTCCCCGCTGTATGCCGCCGCCGCCGTATCCGACTCCCAGACGCGTACCTTCGAGACCCTTATGCTGACCTTGCCTTTTAAAAGCACTGCGAGTTCATCGTGGATAAACCGCGCTATGAACTCGGCAGAGGGATTCAGCTCCGTGAATGGAGGAGTCTCGTTAAGGTATCTGTGGTCAAGTCTTCCCACTATCTCGCCCGTAGCTGTCTTTAATTCTTTAAAATCCATGACAAAGCCCATCTCTCCTGTGGACTCGGCCTCTATGGAGACCTCAACGCGCCAGTTATGGCCGTGAAGCCTCTCGCAGGCCCCGTCGTAGCCGCGAAGGTTATGGGCCGACGAGAACTCCGTCTTTATGGTAAGTTCATACATCTACTTATCTCTCCCAATGAGGGACCCCCCCATTCATGGTAACATGATTTGTATAAGTTGCCGGCAAAAAGAGCTTTGTTTATTTTATCATACATCCACGGTACGGGACAATCTTGTCGGCTTGCCGCGTGCCGACCATATGACCGGCAAAAAGGGGAGATTTAGGATGGAAGGGTAAAGGCAACTCAGGACAGGAAAGGGATCTTATGGCAAATAAAGATAAGTGATGGGGGAAATAACCCTTTTATATCCTGAATTTTTTCTTTTTTTCCGTTATAAGAGCCGCCCCGGCCAAGAGGCTGTCAGAGGCCTAACATTAAAATTTTCTATAATAGCAAGGGCGAAACTCCTGCAACAGGGGCATCTTACCATGCAGTCAATAGACACCGGGGCAATACTTTTCGTAAAGCTCTTAGCGAAGAGGCGGCACTGGATATGAAGCCCAAGGCTCTTGTTCTTTGTACCCCACTCTGCCACGGGAGCCCCCTTGCATAAGAAAACCCCATATCCTCTTTATAAGAATTTCTTATATTATTCCCCTCTTTCCCTGCCCATTGCCCCCCGGCCTCCCTCTCCTACCATGCCCCTCATGTCCCTTTTTTGTCCGCCCCCCCCTATCTCTCCCCTCGACCCTGATTAAGCCCCACTCAGCCACACTCGGTGTAGCCGCAACCTCTGCATACAACGCATCCGTCGGCGTGCTCCACGGAGCCGCCGCAGTCCGGACAGGCGCCGCGATTAAAGACCGTTGCCGTTGCCTGTAAGGGAGCCGTTGTATCCATGGCGACAACTCCTCCGCCCTCCATGTTAAGGGGCGAATTATGGCGGTTCATCTTGAATAGCATGTACCATTCCATGGCCTTTGCCATGGCGTCGGAGCAGGAGGTGACCTTACCGGCGCCGAAGCCCACGGGAAGGTGACAGCTGATGCCGCGCATCTGTTTGATTATGTCCTGCGGATCAACGCCCGTGCGCAGTGCAAGGGAGGTCATCCTGCCCATGGCCTCGCACTGAGAGGCCACGCATCCGCCGGCCTTTCCTATCTGAGTGAATATCTCTATGGGGCGGCCTTCTTCGTCCTCGTTAATGGTGACGTAGAGATTGCCGCAACCCGTCTTTATCTTTCTGGTGATGCCGAAGGCCAACTCGCCCCTTGGTCTTACTGCCGGCGCGAGAGGCGGCTGAGGCATTGAGACAGGCTCTGCCTCGATAGCCGCCGAGGCGGCCGGGGCATTACTACCCGTTGTAAGGACCTGAATGTCTCTTGAGCCGTCTCTGTAGACGGTTACGCCCTTGCATCCGAGCTTATAGGCAAGGGTGTAGACCTCGGCAACGTCCTCTATTGTTGCGTTATTGGGGAAATTCACAGTCTTACTGACGGCGTTATCCGTATGTCTCTGGAAGGCTGACTGCATCTTAATATGCCACTCCGGCGTTATGTCGTGGGCCGTGACAAAGAGCCTCTTTATATCATCTGGTATACCCTCAATGTCGTGAAGGGAGCCTTTTTCCGCCACCTCCCGCATTATTCCCTCACTGTCAAAACCCCTTTCGCGGGCGATTTCCTTAAAGAGGGGATTCACCTCAAGGAGGGCCGTGCCGTCCATTACGGTCCTCGTAAAGGCCAGGGCAAAGAGGGGCTCTATGCCCGATGAGCACGACGAGATAATGGAGATGGTGCCCGTTGGGGCGATGGTAGTAACAGTGGCGTTACGGATGGGCTCGT
Source organism: uncultured Thermodesulfobacteriota bacterium (assembly GCA_964474975.1). Lineage (GTDB taxonomy): Bacteria > Desulfobacterota > GWC2-55-46 > GWC2-55-46 > JADFVP01 > JAJRZX01. The sequence goes on along the minus strand of CAYYUX010000028.1, from coordinate 8,796 downwards.
TTTTATCGTCATATATGGAGCCCTTGTAGTTTGGAAAGAGCCCCCTGTTTGAGGCAAGCTCGCGCGAGGCCTCATGGCCCGCCTTCTGTATAAAACCCATCACCTTATCGGCCATGGCAATGGCTTCCTCGGAATTATATGGTATGCCGAGCATTAAGAGCATATCGGCAAAACCCATTACGCCAAGGCCGATTTTGCGGTTGGAGCGCGTGGTAACGGATATCTCTTCTATGGGATAATGGTTCATATCTATTACATTATCAAGAAAGTGTACGGCCTTTTTAACTGTATCGGCAAGGCGGTCCTCGTCAAGCTCAAAGACCGTTCTGCCGCCCTCATTCCTTCTTTTTACCATCCTGCTCAAGTTTATGGAGCCGAGGTTGCAGGATTCATAGGCAAGGAGGGGCTGTTCGCCGCAGGGATTGGTGGACTCCATTGGCCCGATGTGAGGCGTGGGGTTCTCGGCGTTTATACGGTCGAGGAAGATGATGCCCGGGTCGCCGTTCTTCCATGCCATTTCTGTAATCTTAGCGAAGACCTCCGCCGCGTTAAGAGTACCTGCGACTGAGTTGTTCTTGGGGTTTATCAGTTCATAATCGCTCCCCGACTCCAGGGCCTCCATGAATTCTTCCGTAAGGCTTACGGAGATGTTGAAGTTATTCAGTTTATTGTTATCCGCCTTGCAGGAGATAAAATTCATTATATCGGGGTGGTCCACCCTTAATATGCCCATGTTGGCGCCACGTCTTGTGCCGCCCTGTTTGATGGCCTCCGTAGCGCCGTCAAAGACTGTCATGAAGGATATGGGACCCGAGGAGATGCCCGATGTGGAACCAACGGTATCGCCTGAGGGACGGAGCCGCGAGAAGGAAAACCCCGTTCCGCCGCCGGACTTGTGTATAAGGGCGGTGTTTTTTACGGCCTCGAAGATGCTCTCCATGGAGTCTTCTATGGGAAGGACGAAACAGGCGGAAAGCTGTTGAAGGTCGCGGCCCGCGTTCATAAGGGTTGGAGAATTGGGCAGAAAGGACAGAGAGGCCATCATATCGTAAAACTCGCGGGCAACGGCCTTTGTATCGGCGTGCTCGTTATATATCTTCTCGGCCTCTGAGATATTCCTGCTTACACGCCAGAACATATCCTCAACGGTCTCATCAGGTCTGCCGTCAGCGCCTTTTTTCAAATACCTTCTTTCAAGGACCTTTCTGCTGTTTTCGCTAATATCGACTGCCGTGGCTGGCAGATCCGCGGCCACATGAGCGGCATCTTCGCCAATAGGACGCCCAAGGCTATTTACCACATCCTGTTCCATAATCCCGCTTCTCCTTTGTTGGTGATCAATAATATATAAAGTATCTCATAAGCTCGTACAAGGCACAGAGACCCTACGAAAAAATTCTTTGTTTATAGCGGGCGGGAGAGACAAAAACATGCCCGGTAAGTGCTTGAAATGTAAGATAAAATCACGTATATTGTGTGAGGAATGTATTAGACCACAATATATAGTGCCTGTCAAGGATAAAATACAAGTTTTAGAAGGCACTGAAAAACAAGGTTTTTTCCAATCCGCTCCCTATAATGACAAAAAAAACAGGGGGCTTTAGCCCCCTTGTTTTCCTACCCAATGTTACGCGGGGCGCGAGCCGTAAGTTCAATTAGCCTGCTCCCCGCCCCATAATAGTTTTCTTTGCCAAGCTTTCTTTTTTCCAAAAGAAAGCGAGAAGGTTTTATTCTCTTACAATCATTCCCGCGGGCTGAACCGTTGCCTGTGAGACGACCATCTCCGTATCAGCGACAATTTTATGCCATACGTCTTTAGGCGCGAGCACTACGACGCCGGGTTTAAGCTCCGTGCTCTCTTCCGCGCCTGCGTCGAGGTAATATGTGCCCGTGCCTTCCTGAACAAAGAATATCTGGTCTCCCGTGGGATGCTTGTGATAGGCGAGGACCTGTCCGGCGCTAAAGTAATATGTATCTTCCGTAAGTTTCTCGGTCTTTATATAGGTAACCTTGTTAACGGCGTTATCGGTAAATTCCTTACTCTCTGTAACAGTAGCCTTCTGCATGAATTCTCTCCTTCTGTGTTCTGTGATTTTTTCATTTCAAGGCCTCACGGCCTATCTGCCATAAATACCCATAATGTAGGTCTCGGCCAGCACATGCCCATTCATGGCCGCTTCCACGTCCGCCCTCTTTGCCCTCTCCTTTACATTAAGCCTCTTTATATCAAGGGCCTTCAGCCTGAAGTAATATCTGTGGTCACCATGCCCGCGAGGCGGGCATGGGCCGTTATACCCCTTGCGGCCAAAGCTCGATATGCCTTCCCTTAGGGCTCCCCCTCGCGATGCCCCTATCTCAACTCCCCCGAGGGCCGCCGGTATATCATAAACCACCCAGTGGATGAAGGTTCCCATGGGCGCGTCGGGGTCTTCGACGATAAGCACAAAACTTTGAGTGCCTTCAGGCGCGCCATCCCATTTAAGCTCTGGAGATATATCCTCGCCGTCGCAGGTAAAACGCCGCTCTATCCTCTCGCCCTGCTTTATATGAACACTCTTTATGCTAAATCCCATTTCATCCCCGGCAACAGCCTGATTAAAGGCCGCAAGGGCAACAAAAACGAGGACAAAAAAGGGTATGTAAAACTTTTTCAGAATCATTACCCGAGCCTCATTTTATTTGTCTTTTCCCGCCCGCATCTCTCTCCATTCAGTAAGAATAATATATATCAAATTCTTTCTTTTGAAAAGGGTAAATCGAGTCGATTCTTTACAGGCTTTACTCAGGGCTTGCGGGCTCGAAAGGGTGATATAGAGAAACCCCTTAAAAGGGTGGGGAAGAATATTTTTTTTTGTTATGATAGGATTTTATACTCAACATGATGTCCCCTGCGCCCAAAAAGGCCATCGTGGTTTTCAACGCCCCTTAAACAAGGAGTTTTCAATAGATGAAGGCGCTTTTTATAGTTAATCCTGCGGCCGGAGGCAGAGACAGGACAGACCTTGTCTACTCTGCCGTGGGAAAGGTCTTCGCCTGCAGTAAGGGTTTTTTCAGGGTAAAGCAAAGCGAGTCCCCGGGACACGTGAAGGTCCTTGCCGGGGAGGCCCTTGCCCGAGGTTTTGATTGCGTCGTCGCCTGCGGCGGCGACGCCACGGTAAACGAGGCGGCAGGCGTTCTCGTAGGCGCCCCCATTGCCCTCGGCCTTGTGCCCCTTGGAGAGGCCAATTCTCTGGCAAGGGGGCTTGGTATCCCCAACGACCCCATGGCGGCTCTTGGCATTATAAGGGATTGGAATCTGAGGGCCGTAGACGCCGGGGTCTTCTGCGGCAGGTTTTTTTTCGCATCAGCGGGCTTTGGTCTTGACGCTGTTTTCGCAAAAAAATACAAAAAACTCTTTTTCGCGGGCAGGCCCGGAGAGTTCTTCACCCGCCGCCCCGGGGCGCTACGCGAGTTTGCAAGGCAAAAGGAGAGAGAGCTTACCATAAAGGTAGATAACGCCCTTATAAAGATAAAATCTCTGTCCCTTGCCGCCATGAACGTGGAGAACTACGGCGGCCCGGCCCTCATGGCCCCGGGCGCGGACCCTACGGACGGCCTTATCGAGCTATCCATCATGCCGGGCATGGGGCATCTCTCCGTACCCGGCGTGGCGAGAAAACTCATGAAGGGACGCATCTCCTCCCTAAAGGGTTTCAGGCGAATAAAGGGACGTAATATTGAAATACCAAGAGAGGGCGCGACCATTGTCCATGTAGACGGCGAGCCCTTTGAGTGGATAGGCGATATAAAGATAAGCTCCGTTCAGGGCGGGCTCAAGGTGGCGGCCCCGGGCACGGAGAAGGTCGATAAAACCAATGTCCCTTATACCCTGTGAGAGGGTCTTGCCATGAATCCCACGGCCTTTAGAGCCACGCTTATAAATATCATCGGCAATACGGCCCTTCTTATCCTGAAACTCTGGGCCGGGCTCCTCTCAGGGAGCATCGCCCTTATCTCCGAGGCCATAAATTCCTTTAGCGATATCGTATCCTCTATCGCCACCTTTATCTGCGTGAGGATATCGGAACAGCAGGCCGATGAGGGCCATCCCTTCGGCCACAGCAGGGCCGAGCCCGTGGCAGGCATGATAATCGCCATACTCGCCGGCATTCTGGGGTTTGAGATACTGAAGGAATCCATAAAACGCTTTTTTTATCCCCTTACGCCTGAGGTGGGTTTCTTTGCCCTCTCCGTCCCCATAATTACCATAGTCGTCAAGGTCTTCATGTCCGTTTATTTCAGCAAGGCTGGCAAGGAGATAAACAGCCCGGCCCTCAAGGCCACGGCCCTTGATTCGTTAATGGATATATTCGTAGCCCTTGCGGCCCTCATAGGACTTGCCGGCGCGCGGTGGGGATACCCCCTGCTCGACCCTCTCGCCGGGCTTGTCATAAGCCTCTGGATAATGTACACGGGGTACAGTATCGGCATGGAGAATATTGATTACCTTATGGGAAAGGCGCCTCCTCCCGCGCTTATGAAGGAGATTGAGAGGGAGACGCTTTCCGTGGCGGGCGTACGGGCCTACAACACCGTGCGCGCCCATTACGTGGGAAACTTTATCCACGTGGAGATACACATCGAGGTAGATAAACTGCTGACCACAGACGCCTCTCACGCCATAGGAAAAGAAGTGGAAAAGAGGGTGGAGGGGCTTAAGTCCATTGAAAAAACCTTTGTCCATATAGACCCCGTATAATCGGAGGAGGCAGTGGCCCTTGCCTTGAAGGACCTTGACAGGGAGCAGAGAGAGGCCGTTTTTTCCGAGGCCGCCTATATACTTGTGGCCGCGCCGCCGGGCTCGGGCAAGACAAGGGTGCTGGCCGCTCGTTTCGCGCGCCTCCTTGATGATGGCGTCTCGGCGGAATCCATCTGCGCCCTCACATTTACGAATAAGTCCGCCATGGAGATGGCCGAAAGGGTCTCCGCCTTTACGGATAGAGACATATGCAACGCCTTTATAGGGACCTTTCACGCCCTTTGCCTTGAGATATTAAAAAAGGAACGAGGCGAATTAAAGATTCTTGGCCGGGCCGAGCAGATAGAGGCCCTGCGGGACCTTGGCGTAAAGACCCCGCGAAAGACCGCCGAGCGGATCTCCCGCATAAAAAATATCGGGAACGATATCAATTCTGATGACGTCCTGCGGGGTATTTTCGAGGCCTATGAGAGCTACCTTCGGGAGCGCAGAGCCCTTGACCTTGACGACCTGATTCCAGAGGCCGCCCTTCTCATTGAAGAGTTTGGTATAAATAAGGCCTTTGGCAGTCCTCTTCTGCATATCATGGTAGATGAATATCAGGACATAAATCCTCAGCAGGCGCGGCTTCTAAAGGCCCTTGCCGGGCAGAGGGGCCATGTATTTGCCATAGGCGACGCCGACCAGGCCATTTATTCTTTTCGCGGCGCGAGCCTCGGGTTTTTCCTCTCTTTTAAAGAGCGCTGGCCCGGGGCCGCTGTGATGAACCTCTCGACCAATTACCGAAGCGCCTCTGCCGTGGTCTCTGCGTCTCAGGCCCTTATAAGACATAACAAAAAAAGGTTTTCCCTCACCCCGAAATCAACGCGCTCCGGCGGTGCCGTCTCTTTTGCGGCCTGCCCTGACGAGGCGGCCCTCTCAAGGTATATAATAAGAGAGATAGAGTCTCAGATGGGGGGACTTACGAGCCTTACAACAGGGTCGGACGCGAAGTCGATGCGCTTTTCCGACTTTGCCGTCCTATTTCGCTCAAGGAGCTCCGCAAAGAGGCTTATCGAGGCCTTTGAAAGGGGAAATCTGCCCTATCACCTTGCGGCGTCTGCCTCTGACACGCAGGGTATGGAAGAGTTTCTCCGGCATCTACGTGGCCTTAAACCAGGAGAAGGAGTAGGGCTCGTTGATTTTATAAAAAAAGAGTCGAAGGCCGCGGGCCTTCAAGGGTCAAGGGCAGATGTAATCCTATGGCTTGCCTCAAGGTATGGAGAAGGGGAGGCCGCGCCTCTTATCGCCGGTTTTATAGAGGAGGCAAGGGCCCTTGGCGAGATGGAGCCCCCGCAAATAAAGGCCGATAAGGTAAACCTCATGACCCTTCACGGCGCAAAGGGGCTTGAGTTCAAGACCGTCTTTATTATCGGCGTCGAGGACGGCCTTATCCCGCTAAAGAGGGAGGATAGCGTACTTGAAGAGGAGAGGCGGCTCTTTTATGTGGGCCTTACCCGCGCGGCCGACGAGGTAGTGCTCCTTGGCGCGGCCAAGAGACGGCACTACGGCGCGGCGGAAGATAGAGAGCCCTCGCCTTTTATAGAAGAGCTTGGTGATATCCTTACAAAAAAAACCCTGCCCGCCCCGAAAAAATATAGAAGAAGAGCCGTTCAGAAGGGGCTCTTTGAGTGAAACGTCCCTTATAGGCGGGCAAGGACGCCGGAGTTTACCTCTTCGGCCTTTTCCTTGCCAAAGAGCTGTACAACAAGGCTGAAGGCAAACTCAATGGCCGTGCCCGGCCCCTGACTCGTTATGAGATTCCCGTCAACGACAACGCGCTCATCGGATATTTTTGCTCCCTTAAGCTTGGCGCGAACCCCGGGGTGGCTTGTGACGGACCGGCCCTCTGTGAGCCCGACGGCTGATAGCACCGTTGGCGCCGCGCAGATAGCGGTAATAATCTTACCCTCTTTCGCGTAATCCCGGAGGGCCCCGGTGATACGCGCGTCTTCTTTCAGGTGCCTTGTCCCCTCTGCGCCTCCGGGCAGGACTATCATATCAAAGTCTTCTCCAAGGGCCTCATCAAGCCCCTTATCGGCAAGTACCCTTATATTATTTCGGCCATTTATGGGGCCGCTTACTGTACCCGCCATTACGACCTCGGCCCCCGCCCTTCTCAGTATATCGACAACACTAAGGGCCTCTATCTCCTCAAAACCTGGCGCAAGGGGTATTAGGACTCTTTTCATTACGCACCTCCGATGTTTTTGTCTTATACTCTTATTATACACAGAGCTTACCTGAGCGGGGCGAAAAAATGCTATAATGAGTCAAGTCCTAATTTTGGTTTTTTTTACAAGGCTTCGCGGGGCGTTGGATGTTTTGTTTCATTGTATGTAAGCCATGCCCCATATTGGTTTTCTTTGCGAACTTTCTTTTTTCTAAAAGAAAGTGGAAGGTTTTCTTTGCCAGGCTTTTTTCCCAAGGCTTCGCGGGGCGCAGGGTGTTGATTCAATGCAATGAGTCACGTCCCCCATATTGGTTTTCTTTGCCAAGCTTTCTTTTTTCCAAAAGAAAGCGGAAGGGAGGTTCCTTATGAATAAAAACAACGCAAATCTCTTAAAAAACGAGAAGAGCCCCTATCTTCTTCAGCACGCGGGAAACCCCGTAAACTGGCTCCCATGGTCTGAGGAGATTTTCGAGCGCGCAAAAAAAGAGGATAAACCCCTTCTTGTGAGCATCGGATACTCTACGTGCCACTGGTGTCACGTCATGGAGAGGGAGTCTTACGAGGATATGGAGACGGCGCGTCTCATGAACGAGCTCTTCATCACCGTAAAGGTCGATAGAGAGGAGCATCCCCATGTGGACAGCCTCTACATGAAGGCCGTGCAGGCCATTACCGGCCAGGGCGGCTGGCCCCTCAATGTCTTTGTCTCCCCTGATGGCACGCCTTTTTTCGGAGGGACTTATTTTCCGCCCGTGGACTCGCCGGGCATGCCGTCATTCAAGACTATCCTTGAAAATGTAAGTAGCGCCTATCAGGAGAACAAGGGCCGTATTTCAGAACTGCGCGAGACTTTAAAGCAGAGCATGGGCGCTAAGGAGAGCGCTATTGGCATTGAGGCCGACGAAACCATCGGCGACAAGGCCTTTAACAAAGCTCTGGAGTTTTACGATAGCCGTCACGGCGGATTCGGCATGGGCATGAAATTTCCACACGCCATGTTTTTGAGGTTTCTCCTCGCCTATTACAAGAGGACAGGTGAGGAGCGTGCCCGGGCCATGGCCCTCGGCACCCTTGACGCCATGGCCGATGGCGGGATATATGACCATATTGGAGGCGGTTTTCACCGCTACGCCGTTGATGAACAGTGGAGCGTGCCTCATTTTGAAAAAATGCTCTATGATAACGCCCTCCTGATTGACCTCTATTCACGGGCCTATGAGACAGAAGCAGTCGAGGCCTATAAAAATGCCGTCGAGGAGAGCGTTGGATATCTTCTCCGTGATATGCGTAGCCCTGAAGGCGGTTTTTATTCCGCCGAAGACGCCGATGTGGAGGGCGCGGAGGGGACGTGCTACGTCTGGGGCGTGGACGAGGTAAAAAAAATCCTCGGCGAAAAAAAAGGCGAGGCCTTTACCCGGTATTTTTCCATGACCGCTGGCGGTAACTTCGAGGGGGCCAATACCCTGCGTATAGACCCCGCCTCAAAAGAGGCGGGCGTGCCGGAGCCGCAGGAACTAATGGCAATGAAGGAGGCCCTCTTTGCTGAGCGCCTGAAGAGAAAAAAACCCATAAGGGATGACAAAATCATAACGGCCTGGAACGCCCTTGCCATCAGCGCCCTTGTAAAGGCGGACGAGGTATTTAAACGCGGCGATTGGCTAAAGGCGGCAGTAGACGCGGTACGATTTGTATCGGAGAACTCAAGAGACAAAGACGGCGCGCTTACCCGTTACTCCATAGACAACGCCCCGGGACCCGGGGCCGTGCTTGAGGACGCGGCCCTCTTTGGGACGGCCCTTCTTGATATCCATAGGGCCACGGGAGACGGCGAATGGCTCGCTAAGGC
>CAYYUX010000027.1:0-19671 GCA_964474975.1 uncultured Thermodesulfobacteriota bacterium | reverse complement strand
ACAACGCTTACGATTATACCGGCCTGGCCGTTAAAAAACTTTGCGAGAGCGAGATAATAAACGCTTGTGGCTTCCATTACAATATGTATCTCATAAGGTTTAAAGGGTTTACTGAATTTTCTCAGCCACTTTATGGCGATCTTAAAACCGGAAGTGGTGTTCTTAAAAGTCGTGGGGCTTGATAAGGGCTTACCGTCGTGGTCAAGCAGTGAAAAAACAGCGGTGTCTTTGGCGATATCTATGCCGCAACAGAGATGGTTCATAGGGCCTCCTTGTAGTTGTTTCGGGGAGAAAGCACCGCTCCGTACCGCCATGACTACCTTGTGCATGCAGGCTCTTTGGCCTAAGAATACCGTTCGTCATTTGTAGCGGCGGGAACGGGGACCTATCTACATTACAGGCTCATAAAGGCCTAAGGATGGGTTCGGTCTCTTCCTTCCCGTACCTGAACTATGATAGCATCGTTCAGGTGTATTTCAATATACAAGGATGGGTGAAGCGGAGCGTAACCCATCAAATAAAAAGAAAACCAATAGGGGATTATCTTTAGTGTTGCTAAAAACACATCTGGTGCCCCACGGGGCATATAATACAAAAAGATAAAACCATGAGCAAAAAAACCATAAAATTTATTATACTCATCGCCTTTATCGTTGGGGCCTTTCTCGCCGTGCGCTATCTCGGGCTCGGGAAGTATCTCGATCAGGATGGATTGAGAGAGTGGATTGGCGGCTTCGGCGTCTGGGGGCCTGTTGTATATATGATTTTTTACGCCCTTGCCCCGAGCCTCATGCTCCCGGGGCTTCCCATTACCGTTGTCGGAGGCGTGCTCTTCGGGCCTTTCTGGGGCGTTGTCTACGTGGCCGTCGGGGCGACGACGGGCGCTACCCTTGCCTTTATCATCGCCCGTAAGATGGGCAGGGAGTGGGTGGAGTCCCTTGTAAAGGGCGGGCGCATGAGAGAGATAGACGAGGCCGTGGAAAAAAAAGGCTGGAAGATAGTGGCCTTTACAAGGCTTATACCCCTCTTTCCCTTTAATTTTTTGAACTATGCCTTCGGCCTCACAAAGATAGGGATTCTCTCTTATTTTATCGCCACACTCATCTTCATGCTCCCCGGCATTACCGCCTATGTGGTCTTTTCAAGCTCCATTCTCGATGTCTTCCATGGACGCGTCTCGGGAACCCTTGTCGCCGGTGTCGTGCTTGTAGTAGTCATATCCCTTATTCCCCTTGTATACAAGAGAGTTAAGGCCCGCAGGGGATGAGCAGAAGGGAGATTCGGCTTTGTCTGTTTTCTCTGCTTGTATCCATGGGGCTTCGCCCTCAAATCGATTTTTTGCCTTCAGGTGATAGGCGTCACTGACGGAACTGCCCTTTATTTGTATAAATGATAGGAGGCGGCCCTCTTGGGTCCATGCGCAGTGGCCCCTGCGAGGGCCTCGATATCGCTTGCGGATTGTCCGGCCATACAAAAAAGGCTTGACAAAACAAGGTAATGGCTATTAACCTTTGGTCAGTGAAGTTTAAGCGTTATGCTATATATGTCTTTACCCTTCTCTTGATATCCGGCTGTGCGGCGGCCCCGAGCATGCAGGAGTTCGAGGCCCTGAACAAGAGGCTCTCGCGTGTAGAGAAATCTCGTGACGAGAGCGACGCCAGGGTAGAAGAGCTTGAGGGCAAGCTCAGGCTCATGCGTGAGAAGCTGGACCTTCGATATAAAGAAGATGCGGCCCTCAAGGAAGATAATATGGCCCCCCCCGGTGGGCTGAAGGTGATAAGGCTCGGCAAGGCAACGGTCTCTATCAAGGTGCCTGAGGCAAGAGCCGGGGGCGATGGCGTACAATCCAATACGCCTGCCTTTGAAATTAAGGGGGCCTCAGTAAAGTCCCGGGGGGTGGCAGTAAAAGGTAACCCCTCTCTTACAGGCAACAAGGCGCTTGCTGTTAAAGAGGCGCGCCCTAGCGACGTAGAGACGGAGCGCGGGAAGGGGAGCAAGCATAAGGCCGCAACCGAGTCCGCGAAGGTCATCTATAAAAAGGCTCAGGCACTCTTTGCCTCGGGCAGGTACGACGAGGCGCGCGCCCGATTTTCCGGGCTTATCGATTCATATCCGGATAGCTCACTTGCCGATAATGCCTTTTTCTGGAGCGGCGAGGCCTATTACGCGGAAAAGAATTTTACAGAGGCCCTTGACAGCTTCAGCGCCGTTGTAGAGCGATACCCGCACGGTAACAAGGCGCCTGACGCCCTTCTGATGATGGGGCTTTGTAATGAAAAAATCGGTGAGAGCGAAAAGGCCGCCGTACTCTTTAAGAGGCTTGTGAAAGAGTACTCCCGTTCCGGGGCGGCAAGGATAGCCTCGAAGAGGTTGAAGGCATTGCAAACACAGAAGGAAGGCCTGCCATGAAAAAATATCTTAAGCTGTCTTACCTTGTATCCGTCCTCTTACTGCTAAGCGCTCTCCCTGCATGGGCCGCTTCGCCCACGGCGGGCAGGGTCCGGATGGATAAAAAAGAAAACGCCGCCTATTACACCATCATAAGGCATGATACCCTCTGGGATATATCAAAGAGATTTCTGAACGACCCCTTTAAGTGGCCCTATCTATGGAAACTTAACCCATATATAAAAAACCCGGACCTTATATATCCCGGAGATGTGGTGAAGGTCGTGCCTCTTCCCGAGGAGCAGGTTCGGCCTAAAGGCATTGACATCAATTCCCTCCCCGTTGTAAGGCTCTCTGAATCGGGCTCAAAGGTTGTGGTGCTGGAGCCTGAAAAACCAGTGGCAAAAGAGCAAAAATCCGAAGGCCCTTCTTACGGCGGAGCTGATTTAAGAAAAAATGGTTTTATCTCCATGAAGGACTTCCGCTCTTCCGGCATTATTATGAAGCCCAAGGGCGATAGGCTCCTCCTCTCTGCCGGAGACGAGGTCTTCCTCTCTTTTTATGATAACTCCTCTGTCCATGAGGGCGACCGCTATACCATATTCACCATGGGGTCTCTTGTAAGGCACCCTGTTACGGGAAAAAAAATGGGGCATATGGTAGATATTCTCGGTACCCTTAAGGTAACAAAGAGTTCCGGCGTTATAGAGGGGAAGATAGATACTGCCGTGGCAGAGATAGAGGCGGGTGCCAAGCTCATGGTATATAAAGAAATGCCCAGAGAAGTTAGGATGACTTTCTCTACTTCGTCGATTGATGGTTATGTCGTAGCCTCTCTTACAGGCAACAAGAATCTCTCGAAGGGTGATATCCTCTACATAGATAAGGGGACAAAAGACGGTCTTACTCAGGGCAGGCTACTGAAGGTCTTGAGGTATAGAGGGGCCGCGCATGACCCCATTACAGGCAAAAAGGTTAAATTGCCTCCATCGCATATAGGCGACGTAGTAGTGGTTGAGGCCGAGGGCAGTACGTCCTCGTGTATTGTAATAAAGAGCCGGAAGACCATTATGGCAGGGGACCACGTAAGCGCCTCCGAGGGATTATGAGATTTGCCTCATACCCCAATGTATCGGGTTTTTTCTCTTAAGCCGGGCTTAAGAGTTCTATTTGTCATGGGCCGCGTCTGATAATTTAAAGAAGTCGCGGTCTTTTTTTGTTCGCGGAGGCGGAGATAAGATACTGGCTTGCACTCTCAATGCTCAAGGTTAAGAAGCGCCCCATCCTTGTAGAGGCCCTTCTTCGTCTCGGACCAGAGCGCCTCTTCTGTAAGGAGGCCGCTGTAATCGTTCCGGAGTTTCCGTCTGCGCTTCAGGCTTCATTTGCCGATTTTGATGATTGGGAGCAGGTGGAGAATGAACTGCGTATTATGAAAGAGAGCGGCGTGCGGCTCATTACCCTTGCCAGCCCTGAATATCCGGCCAGGCTTAAAAAAATATCTGACCCGCCATTTTTCCTCTATGCAAAGGGTCCGCTTCGTCTCTCTGATTATACTGAGACCCTCGGGGTAGTGGGGACAAGACAGCCGACTTCTTACGGCAAGAGGTTCGCCGAGTCCCTTGCCTGGGACATGGCCTCTTTCGGGACCCTTGTCGTTAGCGGTATGGCGCGGGGCATAGACATGGCCGCGCATAAGGGGGCCCTTGGAGCGGGCGGTGCCACTGTGGCGGTGCTCGGCACGGGGATTGACCGCTGTTATCCCGCCGAGGCGAATAAATTGTATAAGGATATAGGTGAGAAGGGGCTTCTTGTCTCGGAGTTTCCAATGGGAACTGGGCCGCGCGCCTATAATTTCCCACGTAGAAACAGGATAATCAGCGGTCTCTCAAGAGGCGTTCTCGTAGTCGAGGCGCCTATGAGGAGCGGGGCCATGATGACCGCGAGGCTCGCCCTTGAGCAGGGCCGTGACCTCTTCGCCCTGCCCGGCCCCGTCACATCATTCAAGAGCAAGGGGCCGAACACACTCATCAAGCAGGGCGCTCTGCTCGTGGACTCCGCCGGGGACATCCTCGCGTCCTGGGGGGTGGATTCCATTGGGCAGAGGTCTCCCTCGACTGCTCTTTCGGAGGTTAGAAACGCATCGCCTATAGCACCGGCCCGGGGCGATGAGGCACTGGTATTCAAGGCCCTTGAAGAGGGACCCTTATCCATTGACGCCATTGCCGCCATTTGCGGGATTAAGGTGCAGGCCCTCGGCGGTATCCTCCTTGAAATGGAGCTTAAGGGTATTATCTCGCAGGGGCCCGGAAAGATATTCGAGAGAAGGTTTTAGCATGGCCGTAGGTCGTATATGGACTATGCGGGATAAATGCTTAAGTCTCTTTTATTAAAAAAAGGTTGAAAATAGTTACTGCTGATTGTAAAAGATGTCTTTACCGTATCGCGAATATACATTCTTTGGAGGTTTAGGGATTCACAATGGCAAAATCACTTGTAGTAGTCGAATCACCGGCCAAAGCCAAGACCATCAACAAGTATCTTGGCCGCGGCTTTACCGTGCTTGCCTCTGTGGGGCATATAAAGGACCTGCCGAAGAGCAAGCTCGGCGTGGATATAGAGAATAATTTTGAACCGAGTTATGTCAGGATAAAGGCAAAGCAGAAGACTATCCGTGAGCTTAAGAGCGCGGCAAAAAAGGCCGATGTGATTTATCTCGCCCCTGACCCTGATAGAGAGGGCGAGGCCATAGCCTGGCATATAGCCGAGGAGATAGATAAGGACAGAAAAAAGACGCGGCGCGTGCTCTTTAATGAGATTACAAAAGGGGCCATTCAGGCCGCTATCGCCAACCCCACTGACCTTGACCTTAAAAAATACGAGGCACAGCAGGCAAGAAGGATACTCGACCGCCTTGTCGGTTATCAGGTAAGTCCCGTCTTATGGGAGAAGGTGCGCAGGGGCCTTAGCGCCGGGAGGGTGCAGTCCGTGGCCGTAAGGCTTATATGCGACCGTGAGGCGGAGATAAAGGCCTTTGTATCTGTTGAGTACTGGTATGTAGACGCCCTCCTTGAGTCCGCGAAGGGTGATAAATTCAGCGCGAGGCTCGCCAAAAAAGACGGCAAGAAACTTCTGCCCGGCACAGAGGCCGAGGCCGGCGCCGTAGTTGCGGATCTTAAGACACTGCAACTCGTCATCGGCAAGGTTGAGCGTAAAGAGGTTCGGAGAAACCCCCTTGCGCCCTTTACCACGAGTAAACTCCAGCAGGACGCCTCCCGTAAGTTCGGCTTCTCGGCAAAGCGCACCATGATGATAGCCCAGCAGTTATACGAGGGCGTGGAGCTTGGCGGCGCAGGACCCGTCGGGCTTGTCACATACATAAGGACAGATTCCACAAGGCTTGCCTCCTCTGCCGTAGACGCCGTCAGGGAATATATCGGGAAAGAATACGGAAAGGAATTTCTTCCCGCCAAAGCAAATGTATACAAAAAGAAAAAGGGTAAGACCAAGACGCAAGACGCCCACGAAGCCATACGTCCCACATCCATGGAGTATACCCCCGAGAGCGTGAAGTCCATGCTTGCCCCGGACCAGCTGAAACTGTACGGACTTATCTGGAAGAGGTTCGTGGCCTGCCAGATGGCCCCGGCCATCATGGATCAGACCCGCGTTGAGGTAGTCGGCGGCCCCTATATACTTACGGCCTCGGGCTCGGTGATGAAGTTTCCCGGCTTTACGCGCGTCTATGAGGTGGGCCTTGATAACGTCTCAAAGGATAAGGATGGAGATAAGGCTACGGGAAAATCCGGTCTCCTGCCTCCCCTTGAGAAGGGCGAGGAGACCTCTCTTCTTGATGTGATACCATCACAGCATTTTACTCAGCCGCCGCCGAGGTTTACCGAGGCCACCCTTGTAAAGGAGCTTGAGGAGAAGGGCATAGGCCGCCCATCCACTTATGCCACTATTCTCAGTACTATTCAGGACAGGGGATATGTGGAAAAAGAGGAGAAAAAACTCGGCCCAACAGAGCTTGGAACCCTTGTAAACGGACTTCTTGTGGAGAGTTTCCCTGAGATACTCGATGCCGAGTTTACCGCCCATATGGAAGAAGAACTTGATATGGTAGAGGAGGGTACTCGGTCCTGGCGCGAGCTTATGGCGGAGTTTTACGCCCCCTTCAGCAAGAGGCTTGAGAAGGCCAAGGTAGAGATGAAGAGCGTTAAGGCCGATGTGACGCCTACGGATATAATATGCGATAAATGCTCAAAACCCATGGTCATAAAATGGGGCCGACGGGGAAAGTTTCTGGCCTGCACGGGATACCCCGAGTGTAAGAACACTGGAGACTTTACCACGGATGAGAGCGGCGCCGTCAAAGTGGCGGAGCGGAGCGCCGAGACAGACGAGAAGTGTCCCAAGTGTTCAAGCCCCATGGTGATAAAAAGCGGCAGGTTCGGCCGTTTTCTCGCCTGCTCCAAGTACCCTGATTGCAAAAGCACATTGCCTTATTCCACAGGTGTATCCTGCCCTGAGGAGGGGTGCGAGGGTACGCTCGTTGAGCGAAGGACAAAAAAGGGGCGTGTCTTTTACGGATGCTCCAAGTACCCCGCCTGCAAGCACGCCACGTGGAAACTCCCTAAGAAGTAACACTCCACCGTGTCAGACAACATATTTCAGGCATCCATCGAAAGCGCCTTTTATTATTTGCCCCTTAAAGACCTTGAACAATAGAGGCTTTTATCGTAAGATTACATATGTCGGGGTGGGTCGCGAGAGAAGATTACCATTTAGCGCTTACCTTCGGCACACCTTCATTACAACCTCTGTCATTCTCACTTCAATAGGAGAGTACCTATGTCTAAAAAACGGGTTTTTATCGCAGACGACTCCCTGTTTTTCAGGATGAGGCTGAGCGAGATACTTACCGATGGAGGCCATGAGGTAGTCGTAGCCAGCGACGGAGGAGAGCTTGTAGAGAATATTGTCAAGGCCGGCGGAGAGCTTGACCTCCTTATCCTTGACCTCCATATGCCGAAAATGGACGGCTTTGAGGTGCTGGAATGGATAGAAGAGAATGGATACAGGAACAAGTTTCCAATACTGGTTATAACTGGTGTTTACGACCCCCTGGAGATAATGGAGAAGCTCCGCAAGATGGGGGTGGCAAGGCTTATTTCAAAGGCTTATACTCCCGAACATATAATTTTCATGGTAAATAATGTTCTTTACCGAGACCTTGCCGCCGCCGGAAAGAAGAGGGTGCGCGTGCCAGTATCCATACCCGTGGACTTCAAGGTGGGAGAGAGGCAGTTCGGGGGCTGTATCCTCAATCTAAATGATAATGGTTTGTTTTTAAAAACAGGAGAAAAGCTTCTATCCGGCACAGTGGTTCACCTTGCCTTTGTCCTGCCCGGCAGTGAGAAGGTTTTGAGGATGCACGGCCTCGTAAGATGGTCTACCTTCGAGAAGGAGAAGAAGGCGCTTTTCCCCGGTTCAGGGGTAATGTTCTCTGATGTAGCTCCGGAAGACCATGACCTTATAATAGCTTTTGTAAAGGATAAGGCCAAAAAGTTCGGCCTTGAGTAACTCACTCTCTTTTTGCGTCCGCCCTATGTTTTGCCCCTGCCCCTTTTGATTCTCCGCGTCATCTTGTACAGCCGCTTTCTTCGTGCTTGTAGCGCCATCTTTCAGAGTCCTCCAAAGCACCTCGCACATAACTCCCCGGAGGTTGCTCTCGTGGACTATTCTTTTTCAGGCGGGCCGAGGCCTGTCCTGTCTTTTGAATACATGAGTATTAAGGATGCGATAACGCCTGTGGTGATGGCAGAGTCGGCGAGGTTGAATGCAGGCCAGTGATATGCGCCTATGTGAACGTCTATGAAGTCCACGACTGAGCCGCCCATAAGCCTGTCAATAAGGTTGCCAAGGGCTCCTCCGCTGATAAGCGAGGCGGCGACGGCCTGAAAGGCGTTGCGGCTACGGTGTGCCATGAAGGCTATGAATACGATTGCCCCGAGGGTAAGGAGGGTCATTATAAGGGTCTTGATGGATGAGGCCCCGCGCATGAGGCCAAAGGCCGAGCCCGTGTTGCGAAAGTATACTATATCGAGAAGCCCGGGGATTACCTCGTTAATAGTATTCAGCCTCATGCCCGATGTGATGAGGGCCTTGGCGCCCTGATCAAGGACAGCGATGAGAGCGGTGATAATAAAAAAAATTTTCAGTCCTTTATTCAACTTATTCTCGCAGGGCCTCGCGGCATTTCGCGCAGATGGCAGGGGCCGAGGCCGCTTGCCCCACGCTCTCGCTGTAATGCCAGCATCTCTCGCATTTGCCGCCTTTTGCCTTCTGCACAGAGACCTCAAGGCCGGGTAGCAGTGTTGAGGCAAAGGCAAAGGTCTCATCAGGGGAACTTTCCTCTCCGGGCGCTCCTGTAATCTCCACCATTGATACTACAAGGACCTCTTTAAGGGTCTGCTCTCTGCCGAGAAGCGCGTCTTTATGATGTCCCTTTGTATCGTATATTATTACCTTCGCGTCAAGAGGGTGGCCTATGAGTTTTGCCTTTCTCGCCCCCTCAAGGGCCTTTGATGCCTCGGTCTTTATCTCAAGGAGGAGTTTCCAGGCTTCTTCAAGGCCATTGTTACGCCATTCTGCAGGGGCGCTCGGCATGGCAGAGAGGTGTACGCTTTTTTCACGACCGCCCGGCATAATCTCCCATGCCTCTTCCGTGGTGAAGACGAGTATGGGCGCGAAGAGGCGGATGAGGTGGTCAAGCACATGGTATATGGTGGTCTGGGCGGCCCTCCTCTCTCTTGAGTCCGCCTTTGCCGTGTAGAGGCGGTCTTTGATGGCGTCGAGGTAAAAGGCGCTCAAATCCACTGCGCAGTAATTATGTATGGCGTGGTAGACTTTATGAAACTCGAATTTTTTGTAGGCCGCCTGTACTGCTTCCGTAAGGACGGAGAGGCGGTGCAGGGTGAGCCTGTCGAGCTCTCCAAGCTCGTCACAGGGCAGTATGTCCTTCTCTGGGACAAAATCAGAGAGGTTGCCGAGTATATACCTGAAGGTATTTCTTATACGCCTGTAGCCTTCTGATAGGCGTTTAAGTATCTCTTCGGAGACCCTGATGTCGTCGCGGTAGTCCTCTGCCGCCACCCATAAGCGGAGCACATCGGCGCCGTATTTTTTTATTATGCTCTCCGGGGCTATTACGTTGCCCTCGGTCTTGCTCATTTTTTTTCCCTTTGCGTCCACTACAAAGCCGTGCGTCAGGGCGGATTTGTAGGGCGGTAGGCCGCGCGTCCCCATGGACGTGAGTAGCGACGAGTGGAACCAGCCCCTGTGCTGGTCGCTTCCCTCAAGATAGAGGCTCGCGGGAAAGGCGAGGCCCTCTCTTTTTTCAAGTACGGCCGCGTAGCTTACGCCCGAGTCAAACCATACGTCGAGTATATCCGATTCTTTTGTCAGCTCCGCAGAGCCGCATTCAGGGCAGGTGAGCCCCGCTCCGCCGGGCAGATTTTCCAGCTCTCTCTCAAACCAGATATCGGCGCCTTCGGCCTCAAAGGCCTCGGCAAGGCCATTGATAAGTCCCGTATCCATAAAACTATCTTCGCATGAGCCGCATCGCAGGGCCGGTATGGGCACGCCCCATGTCCGCTGGCGCGAGAGACACCAGTCCGGGCGGTTCTCTATCATCTTGTATATGCGCTCCCTGCCCCATGCCGGTATCCACGTTATATCTTCTTCTATGGCCTTGAGGGCGTTTTTGCGTAGCTCCTCCGCCTCCATGGATACGAACCACTGCGCCGTGGCCCTGAAGATGACGGGGCGCTTGCACCGCCAGCAGTGAGGGTAGGAGTGGAGGATATCTTCTGTCTTTAGGAGAGAGCCGTCCTTCTCCATAAGCTCGATGATGCCTCTGTTGGCCTTGAAGACGAATTGTCCCTCGAACTCAGGGACTTCGGCCGTGAATTTGCCGTGGTCGTCAACAGGGGCGTAGACATCGAGGCCGTACTTTAGTCCAAGCTCGTAGTCGTCTTGTCCGTGTCCCGGGGCCGTGTGCACGCAACCCGTGCCGGCCTCAAGGGTAACGTGAGAGGCGGGAAGTATGGGGGAATCGCGCTCTAAAAAGGGATGCCTCGCCTTTAGACCCTCGATTTCTGCGTAGCGGAATTTTTTTACTATTTTTAAATCTTCTGCCTCTGCGCCGAGAACGGCGCGTACACTCTCCTTTAGCCCTTCGGCAAATATATATGCCGTTCCCTTGAATGAGGCGAGGACGTAATCAAGGTCAGGGTGCACGGCGATGGCAAGGTTCGCCGGAAGCGTCCACGGCGTCGTGGTCCAGATGATGATGGCGGTATTCTCATCGGCGATTTTTATCGCGAGCCTTTCTTCAAGCTCTCTCTTTTTAATTGGAAAGGCCACATAGACCGATGGCGATGTCTTATCTTTGTGTTCCACCTCTGCCTCGGCAAGGGCCGTCCCGCATGAGGCGCACCAGTGCACGGGTTTTTTGCCCTTGTAAATCAGCCCCTTCTCAACAAACTTTCCAAGCTCCCTCATGATGGCGGCCTGATATGTGAAGTTCATGGTGAGGTACGGTTTATCCCACTCGCCGAAGACGCCGAGCCTCTTGAACTCTTCTCTCTGGATGGCGACAAACCTCTCTGCGTAGCTTCTGCACCTCTTTCTTATCTCCGGCTTTCCAGGCTCCGCGTCTCTGCCCTTCTCTTTCTTCAGCTCTTTTTCCACCTGCAATTCTATGGGCAGGCCGTGGCAGTCCCAGCCCGGCACATAGTCCGTGGAGTAACCGGACATAAAAAAACTCTTTGTGATAATGTCCTTCAATATTTTATTAAGGGCGTGACCCATGTGTATATGGCCGTTGGCATAAGGCGGGCCGTCATGGAGAATAAATTTTTCACGTCCTCGTCCAGCCTCTAAAATCTGTCCGTATAACCCCGTCTCTTCCCATTTGGCGAGTCGCTTAGGCTCGGCCTCATTCAGGCGCGCCTTCATCTGAAACTCCGTCTTAGGGAGGTTAAGCGTATCTTTATAGTCGACCTTTTCTTTTTCTTCCATCTCGTTATCTTCCTCGCGAGGTCTTGAATTTACGTTCTCATAAAAAATATCCAATGGGTATTCATAACACATGGCCAAGGGAATTTAAATATTTTTCACCGCTCCCCGGACAGTGGTTTCTATCTTTACCCGAGTTTACAGGACCATGGCTTCGTGGTATTATTTCAAGTTAGACTTATTGGTAATCTTATATGAGGGAGTAGAGATGGAAGGTCGTTTTGCCATAAGCTCGGAGTTCACGCCGCGAGGCGATCAGCCCGAGGCCATAAAGAGGCTCTGCTCTGGTATCAGAAAGGGCGAGTCGGCGCAGGTCCTCCTTGGTGTTACAGGCTCGGGCAAGACCTTTACCGTGGCCAAGGTAATAGAAGAGCTTCAGCGGCCCGCCCTTATCATCGCCCCGAACAAGACCCTTGCGGCCCAGCTCTACGCCGAGTTCCGCGACCTCTTTCCAGAGAACGCCGTTGAGTACTTTGTATCCTATTATGATTACTACCAGCCCGAGGCCTATCTGCCCGCCTCTGATACCTTTATCGAGAAAGACGCCTCCATAAACGATGAAATAGATAAACTCCGCCACAGCGCCACGCATTCGCTCCTTACGCGCAGAGACGTTATTATCGTGGCCTCGGTCTCGTGCATATACGGCATCGGCTCGCCTGATGATTACGGCACGATAAAGCTCTATGTGGAGCGCGGCATGACCATTGACCGCGACGAGGTATTAACTAAACTCGTTGCCATGCAGTACAAGCGAAACGATTATGATTTTCACCGGGGGACATTCCGCGTCCGCGGTGATGTCGTGGATATTTTTCCCGCATACGAGGCCGCCTCTGCCCTGAGGCTTGAGTTCTTCGGGGACACCATTGAGGAAATACTTGAGATAGACCCCATGCGGGGCCGTGTCTTCAAGAAGGTCGGCAAGGCCCTTGTCCACCCTGCTTCTCACTTTGTCACTACTGAGGCGAACATCAAGAGGGCCATGGATAGTATCCGCGTGGAGCTTGGCGAGAGGCTCCGGGAGCTTAAGGAGGAGGGCAGGAACGTGGAGTCGCAGAGGCTGGAGCAGAGGACGCTTTACGACCTTGAGCTCTTTGACGAGATGGGGTATTGCCCGGGCATTGAAAATTACTCGCGTCATATTACGGGCCGTGCCCCGGGCGAGCCTCCCTATACCCTCCTTGATTATTTTCCCGACGATTTTCTCCTATTCGCCGATGAATCCCATATTACAGTGCCTCAGATAGGCGCCATGTATAAAGGCGACCGCTCCAGAAAGCAGAACCTCGTGGACTTTGGTTTCCGCCTGCCCTCTGCCCTTGACAACAGGCCCCTGAGGTTCGAGGAGTTCGAGAAGAGGATACATCAGGCCGTTTATGTCTCGGCCACTCCCTCTGATTATGAGAAAAAGGCATCGGGCAAGGAAAATATCATAGAGCAGATAATCCGCCCTACAGGGCTCCTTGACCCTGCCCTTGAGGTGCGCCCCGCGACTCATCAGGTAGACGACCTTCTCGGTGAGATAAGGCAAAGGGTTAAGGCCTCGGAGCGCGTCCTTGTCACCACCCTTACGAAGCGGAGCGCCGAGGACCTTACACAGTATTACGTGGACCTCGGGGTGCGCGTAAAGTACCTGCACTCCGATATCGAGACCCTTGAGAGGGTGGAGATAATTCAGGGGCTTCGTAAAGGCGAGTTTGATGTGCTCGTGGGGATAAATCTTTTACGTGAGGGCCTTGATCTCCCCGAGGTATCTCTTGTTGCCATCCTTGATGCCGACAAAGAGGGGTTTTTACGCTCCGAGCGCTCTCTTATACAGACCTTCGGCCGCGCGGCGCGTAATGTGAATGGCCGAGTCATGCTCTACGCCGATGTCGTTACGGGCTCCATGAAGCGCGCCATGGACGAGACGAACCGGAGAAGGTGTATTCAGGAGGAGTATAATAAAGAGCACGGCATAACCCCTGTAACCATAAAGAGCAGGATAAAGGATATTTTATCCACCATATACGAGGCCGATTACTACACCGTGCCTACAGCCGCCGAGGAGGCCGAGGAGTATGTCCCCGACCATGAGGTGCCGCGCCTTGTAAAGGCCCTTCGTAAAGAGATGACGCGGGCCGCTAAAAAGATGGATTTCGAGAAGGCCGCCGGCCTTAGAGACAGGATCCGTGAGCTTGAGGACAGGCTCCTGGGTGTGTAGGAAGAGGATATTTTTCATGGCCCTGCGGTGATATAACCCGCCTGCCCCTATTGTGATTTTATCCCTTCAGGAGAAGTGGAAGATGGCGGGGCAACTCCTCTTTCGCGGGCCACGATAGGGCTTCTCAGGGTGTAGCGTAAATCTCCTTGACATAAAGGGAATATGGGTGTTTTATCTGTTTACATAAGGTTGTTATCGAATTACGATAATTTTGTAAGTCAAGGAGGTAGCGATATGACGAGGCAGGAAGAAATCGCAAAGGCGGCATACGAGCTTTATGTGAAGAGCGGTTTTGTGCAAGGCAGGGATGAGGAAAATTGGCTTGCCGCGGAGAAGAAAATCTCTACGGCCTCAAAGCCTGTAAAGAAGCGCAGGGCTGTAAAGAAGGCCCCTCAATCAACGACACTTAAAAAAAGGCGCGTCTCGAAAAGCATTTGATAGGTTTTCTGCAATGCGCGGTTATGCCTAAAGGCAGAGGCCGCGGGGTTACAGGCTCGCCATGCAGATTGATACTACAATAGAATCTTTACCAATAATTCAGCTAAGAAAGGATTCCTATGATAAGACCGGTAAGCGAGATAGTAGGTGTGGCAAAAAAACAGTGCCGCCGGGTAAGCGCCGAAGAGGCGGCAAGGCTTGTAGCAGAGACTGACGGCGCCCTTGTCATTGATGTGCGCGAGCCCTCCGAGGCCGCCGAAGGTAGCATCCGGGGCTCGGTTAACGTGCCGAGAGGGGTCCTGGAAATGAAGATAGAAAAGGTGGCCTCTGACGAAAGCACGCCCATCTTTCTTCACTGCGCCAGCGGCGGCCGCGCGGCTCTATCGGCCTGCGCGCTTCGTGATATGGGGTATAGGGAAGTATATCTCATAGACGCAAAGTTTGAGGATATTGCCGCGGCCTTTAGTTAAGGAATAGATACATGGATGGAGTAAGGCGTGCGTGGTAGCGTAATAAGGGCATTGTCCTGTCCGCCTCTTCCATTCTGTCTTTGATATATCAGGCCTCTTCTGTGAACTGAGCGTCAATCTTTGTCTTTCCCACATGATTGACGTAGTTGGCGATGGTCTTTATGCCGATTAGGGCGATTATCTCGTATAGCTTGGCCCTCTCAATACCGCTTTTCTCAAGCCTCTCAAGCTCTGCTTCCGTGAGCCAGCCTTTTTTTTCCATGATGAGACGAGCCGCTATGACAGCAGAGGCAAGTGCGCCGTCTTCGGGAAGTCCATTCTTTTTTATAAGTTCAATATCCCCGGACTCAATGCCCGCCATCTTGCACATGACCGTATGTGCGGCCATGCAGTACTTGCACCCGTTCTCTGTGGAGACGGCGAGGTTAACGGCCTGGGCCTCCCTCGCGGGAATGGACGCTCCTTCCATGGCCATGTTGGCCTTAAGGTAGACATCGGAGACTGCCGGGCTTATGGAGAGGGTCCTGAAGAGGTTAGGAATAAAGCCGAATTTTTCTTTTACCGCCGAGAGTATTGCCTCGTTTTTTGTATTTGTATCCATTATCGTTGGCTCCTCTATTAGGTTGATATGATTTTTTTCTGCATTTAATTTTATACCCTATACTAAATGGCCGAAAAGATAAAATATGTAAGTAATCTTACATAGGGCGTATAATAGGCAGAGGGCGCATACATGATGGGGCGGGGGGTACATAAAAAAAAAGGGGGGATGATTGGGACCCGGCGGATTTTTTTGGCGCCGGTAAATATTAAAAAAAATTTAAAGGAAGTATTTACCTTATTTTAATCTTTATGAGAGATAATAACTATGCGATGTGTTGAACATCTTTTCTTCCTTCCTCCTAAGCAGGGGCCGCGTCAATGCCCCGTGGGCAAACGCCATGGCGTCTTGGCCCGGAGAGTACGGCGCGGCATTCTGTATTACTAATCCAACGGATCATTCATGGGTTACTACCCGATCTTTCTTGAAATAAAAGATACTCCCTGCGTGGTGGTAGGCGGCGGCAAGGTCGCCGGACGCAAGGTCATGGGGCTCATAAAGGCCGGTGCTCTGGTTACGGTCATAAGCCCTGAGGTCACGGAGGAAATAAAGGCGCTTATTGATGATAATAAGGCACGCCTCCTGAAGAGGCCCTATCAGGCAGGGGACCTCCTTGGCGCGTGCCTTGTTATAGCGGCATCATCGGATAGGGCCGTAAACGAGCTGGTTCTCGCCGAGGCACGCGCCGCCCATATACCCGCTAATGTTGTTGACGACCCCGGGGGGTCTGACTTTATCGTACCATCCGCTATACAGAGGCGGGGCCTGCATATAGCCGTATCAACGGCGGGAAGGTCTCCTGCCCTTGCCCGGCGGACGCGCATTGAGATAGAGAAGACAATAGGGCCGGAGTACGGCCCCTTTCTTGAGATAATAGGGGGTGTGCGCGAAAGGTTATTGAAAAAAGGCATAAAAGGTGATAAAAAAGACAGGGTTATTAACGAGTTATTAGACTCTGCGCTACTTGGCCTCATAAAGACGGGGGCCATGGCAAAGGCCGGTGAGCTCGTTTTTGAAGTGACGGGATATACGCTTGCCGACCTTGGGCTGGCTATTGATAAGACCGCGGTTTCGCGCTGACAAGGGGATGGATGCTGACGAACATTATCTTTCATACGGCCATAATCGGTTATTTTATCGCGACATGCGTGTACGTGGCCTATCTCATTACCCATAAGGAAAAGGTTGTGAGGACGGCCCTTGGCGTGCTTACTGCCACCTTTGTCCTCCATACCATCGTTATCCTCGCCCGCTGGATAGGGGCAGGCAGAACCCCTGTCGTGAATCTTCACGAGTCACTGCTCTTTTTCTCATGGATAACCGTGGCCCTCTATATGGTAATACTCGTAAAGTTCAAGCAGAAAGTCCTCGGGGCCTTTGTCACGCCCTTTGCCCTCGGGCTCATAATGACGGCCTCTTTTTTCCCCAAGACAATCATACCCCTTGCACCCGTACTCGCCAGTTACTGGCTTCCCGTACACGTGGTGCTGGCATTTCTCGGCAACGCCTTTTTTGCCATGGCCTTTTTTCTCGCCATAATGTACATGATTCAGGAGCATTACCTCAAAAAGAGAAAGCTCAAGGGGCTTTTTTACATACTGCCCTCACTCGGCGTAATTGATGAGCTTAATTACAGATGTCTCCAGTATGGCTTTCCTCTCCTTACGCTGGCCATAATCACAGGGGCCGCATGGAGCGAGTACGCCCTTGGATCGTACTGGCAGTGGAAACAGCGGCAGATATGGTCCCTTATCACCTGGTTTCTTTACGCGGCGCTCCTCCACGGACGTCTTACTGCGGGTTGGCGCGGAAGAAGGGCGGCCATGCTCTCAGTGGCGGCTTTTTTAGTGCTTGTAGGCTCCTTTATATTGATTAATATAATCCTTGGCGGTGCTCATGGAATCTCGCTGGGATAACATCATGAATGCACAGGTATTTTTATGAAACTTGTCATAGTAGGTCTTAATCACAAAACAGCACCTGTCGGGGTCAGGGAAAAGGTATCGTTCTCAGCCGATACGCTTGAGTCGTCTCTTAAACGGCTTGTCCGGGAGTATGGCCTTAATGAGGGCGTTATACTCTCTACCTGCAATCGCGTCGAGGTCCTTGCCCTTAGCCGCGATGCAGACCTTGAAAAAGGGGTTGTCCATGTAAAGCGTTTTCTCTCCGACTCAAGCTCCATTCCCCTTGAGACCCTTGACGAGCATCTTTACGCCTACTGCGGCGTTGATGCCGTTAAGCATCTTTTCCGTGTTGGCGCCGGGCTTGACTCCATGGTCCTTGGAGAGCCTCAGATCCTTGGACAGGTAAAGGACTCGTACGCCCATGCCGTTGAGTACGATTCTGCCGGTGTGATAGTCAATAAGCTCTATCACAAGGCCTTTTCCGTGGCCAAGCGCATACGCACGGAGACAAAGATCGGAGAGGCCGCCGTGAGTATAAGCTTTGCCGCCGTGGAGCTGGCAAAGAAGATATTCGGCGAGCTTGCAGGTAAATCCGTCATGCTCCTCGGGGCGGGAGAAATGGCCGAGCTGGCGGCAAAGCATCTTTTAAGGGCCGGTATAAGAGAGATAATGGTGGCGAACCGCACCTATGAACGGGCCGCCGAGTTTGTGAAGGACTTTGGCGGTACGGCCATATTGTTCAGGGAATTTCCCCATCACCTTAAGAATGTCGATATCGTCATAGCCTCTACAGGGGCGAAGACCTTTATTATAAGAGAAGAGCAGGTGCGTGACGTCCTGAAGGAGCGTAAGAACAGGCCCATGTTCTTTATCGACATATCTGTTCCCCGCAATGTCGACCCCCTTGTGAATAATATCGACAATACCTACGTCTACGACATAGACGACCTGCAGGGCGTTGTGGCTTCGAATATAAAAGAGCGCTCAAAAGAGGCCGCTGAGGCCGAGGCTATAATCGAGGATGAAATCGAGAAGTTTTACCGCTGGATAAAATCCCTTGACGTAGTGCCTACCATTATAGCGCTACGCAACCACTGCGACGGCATTAGAAAGAGAGAATTGGAACGGGCCGCAAAGGGACTTAGCGGGCTTAATGATAAAGAGAAAAAAATCCTTGAGGCCATGACGAAATCCATAGTAAATAAGATTCTGCACGGTCCTGTATCAAGGCTTAAGAAAGACGCCGACAAGATAGAAGGTGATACATATATTGACACGACAAGAAAACTCTTCGACCTTGACGATGACGATGAGATGAAAAAGACCGGCTCGGCAGAAGATTAACCTCGTGCCACTGGGGCGGGAAGAAAAAAAGGAGCGGGATTAAGTTGGGAAAAAACAAGATAGTTATAGGGACAAGAGGCAGTAAACTCGCCCTCTGGCAGGCTAACTGGGTAAAGAGTGAGCTTGAGAAAAAGTATCCTGCTATGGATGTCGTTCTTCTGAAGATAAAGACCCTTGGTGATAAGATTACGGATGTGCCGCTCTCTCAGGTCGGCGGCAAGGGGCTATTTGTAAAAGAGATAGAAGAGGCCCTCCTTGACGGGCGAGCAGATCTGGCCGTCCATTCCATGAAGGACGTGCCTACGGAATTTCCAGGCGGGCTTCATCTTGCGGCCATAGCAAAGCGCGAAGACCCGAGGGATGCCCTTATCAGCAGAGGCGTCTTGCTAAAGGACCTGAAAGAAAGCGCTAAGGTAGGCACATCGAGCCTTCGCCGTCAGGCTCAGCTTCTTAACACGAGGCCTGATCTTGAGATAGCCCAGCTTCGCGGCAACCTTGATACGAGGCTTCGTAAGCTTGACGAGGGCCAATACGACGCCATTATCCTTGCAAGCGCCGGTGTGCGCCGCCTTGGCTGGGAGGACCGCATAACAGAGCTTCTCTCCCCCGAGGTCTCGCTTCCCGCTATCGGGCAGGGTGCTATCGGCATAGAGACAAGGGAGGCCGATAGCGAGACTAATGGACTTATCGCCTTTTTTGACCACAGGGAGACATCTCTTGCCGTGCGGGCCGAACGCGGCCTCCTCAAGAGGCTTGAGGGCGGCTGTCAGGTGCCTATAGCGGCCTACGGGACCATAGGGAAGGACGGAGAGGAGATTGCCCTCTCGGGACTTGTGGCGAGTACTGATGGAAAGACTATTATAAAGGACTCCATGACCGGCCCTGCCGGAGACCCCGAAGGGCTCGGAATAGCGCTTGCGGAGTCGCTTCTTGAGGAGGGCGCATGGGATATCCTCAAGGACCTCTACGACATTAAGCCCCCCGTAGACGCCTCTTGAGGGGGTTCTGAAGTTTTTTTTCAAAAAATAATAAAAAACTCTTGACACCCCCGACTGTTCGTGTAGAATAGGTGGTCTTGCCGCGGTTCTGATTAATGGCTTATGACGGGGGATGGAAGACTCCTTCACGTCAGAAAATAAGTCTTGACAGAGACAGCGGGGGAATGTAGTATAAGATACCAACTTTGCTCTTTGAAAACTAAATAGCAAGTATCTGACAGCCTGTTAGACCTTTAATTAA
>CAYYUX010000026.1:0-20214 GCA_964474975.1 uncultured Thermodesulfobacteriota bacterium | reverse complement strand
TCGCGCCTTAGAAATCCTATGATGAAGGACTGCGTAGCGTCGGCGGGTAGACCCAAAAAATGCACGATAACAGGCGAGGCGATTCTTTGCATCACCACAATACCGCCGGACCTGTCGAGGACGAAAAGGATAAAGGTGCCGAGTATGAAGAGCGGCACGGCCTCTTTCAGATACCACTGCACGCGCACAAGGGTCTTCAACGCTATGTTCGATGCCATGGGCATGCGGATTGGAGGAATTTCAATAATAAAATCAGAGGTCTCTCCCTTAATAATCCTTGCGGCCAAAAAGCCCACGAGGGCCATGACGCCAACGAGCATTCCCGCCCATATAAGCGTTGCCGTAAGGGATACGGAGGCAAGCATGCCGAGGATAACGCCGAGCTGGGCCGAGCAGGGTATGCCGAGGGCAAGGAGGAGCGTTACGATAACGCGCTCTTTTTTCGTCTCAAGAATCCTTGTCGTCATGGTGGCCATGGTGTCGCACCCAAGGCCGAGGACCATTGGCAGGACGGCCTTGCCGTTCAGGCCGAGTCGTTTAAAGAGCTTGTCTGCCATGAGGGCGAGCCGTGGCAGGTATCCCGAATCCTCAAGTAAACTGAAGTAGAAAAAGAAGAGTGTGACGATTGGCAGGACTATGGCGATGGCGTATGTCAGGGCCATGGTGACAAGGCCGTATGGGCCTACGATGAGGTCGTGTATCAGCCCCGATGGCAGGACGAGTTCCACTACCCTTGTGGCCCAGGGGTTCAAATATACGCCGAATATGATTTTTTCTATGAAATCGACTATTATTCCGGCGCCAAGGACGCCGACGAACTCGTAGAGCACAAAAAGCACGACAAGAAGGACGGGTAAGCCCCAGAGAGGGTGCATGGAGTATATGCCTATAAACCTTGATATTTTGCCGCCCGTTACGCCTTCTTTACGAAAGACTTTTTTTATGATGCCGTCTACGGCTTTTCTGCGCGCCCTGTTGATGATGTAGCCCGGGGGGTCGCTATAAATTGCCTTCAAGGCGTGGCATTTTTCGTATATTTTTTTAATGGACTCGGCATCAAGAACCTCGTTTAGCCACGGGTCCAAGGTCTCGTCCTCGGCGATAAGCATAATGCTTATCGCCCGCGCTGATATGGGCGCCTTGGGCAAGATGGCGCATATCTCCCCTATAACCTTTTCTACTGGCGCGGGATAAGTGACGTTGCAGGGGCTCTGGCGGGCAAGCCTTGGAATGGCGCCGAGCTTATCTATGTTCCACCGCTGTGTGGCGATAGTGGGCACGACTTCAAGGCCGAGGGCCTCTTTCAGGCCCTTTACATCTATCTTTATACCCCTTTGGCCGGCCTCGTCATACATGTTAAGGGCAAGGGCAAGGGGCAGGTCCATCTCCATGAGCTGAAGCGTTATTAGAAGCCCACGCTGAATATTTTTAGCGTCAAGGACATGGAGGACAGTCGTATTTTCCCTCTTAAGGAGTATGTCTCTTGTTACGCACTCGTCCTCGCTTACGGGCACGAGGCTGTTTACACCGGGGCTGTCTATTATCTCAACATTTCTGCCGTCAAGACGCGCCTTGCCCCTTGATACTCCGACGGTGGTGCCGGGATAATTGGAGACAGTGGCATATCTGCCCGTAAGTGCACCGAAGATGACGGATTTGCCTACATTTGGATTGCCCACAAGGACGATAGGGCCTTTTTCCATAGCCTTTTTATTCATGGACGAGTGACTCACCTCTAAATGATAATAACTTTCATTTTCAATTGCAAGTTAAAAAAAATCAGGAACAGTCTGAGCAGTATCCGTATAGCTCAAGTTTATGACTTATAACGGTAAAGCCGTGGCGAGAGGCCGTTTGTGCCTGAAGATCCTCGATGTTCTGGTTCTGGAACTCAACTATCTTTGAGCATTTCAAGCATATAAGGTGGTCGTGATGACCGCCTTCAGGGAGGTTTTCGTACCTTGTCTGTCCGTCGCCGAAGTGCCTTGTAACGGCGAGACCCGAGTCCGTGAGGAGCTTCATGGTCCGGTATACCGTGGCATACCCTATGCCGGGCTCAGTCCTCTTAACTTTTTTCGAGAGTTCATCAAGGCTTATATGCGTGCGAATATTGAAAAAAGAGCGGGCGATAAAATCGCGCTGTTTTGTTGATTTTAGACCTTTCTTTGAGATGTAGGATTTGAATAGCCCTATCTTGTCCTGCAACTTCATAGCAATTATCCTCTTCGTGAGAGGTGGAAGGCGAGAAGGGTTGAAAACGGGTGACCTTATATAGCGGCTTTAATGGAGCGGGAGACGGGTCTCGAACCCGCGACCTCAACCTTGGCAAGGTTGCGCTCTACCAACTGAGCTACTCCCGCAAGACAATCTCGAATTTTGAATATTATCATAAATGTAAAAAGAGTCAAGATTTTATTGAATACGAAGTCAAGTAAAAGCAGAGAAAAAAGCGCAAGCCAATCAGAACATGGAAGGGAGAATTGGGGCAAAAGAAAGTTGCTTAGCTGAAGAGAAGAATTGTGGCAGGCGTATATAGTTAATAATATCAAGAAGTTACTGTAGTTATACGGTACCCGTCATGGTCTTTAAAGGCAGTATGATTTTTCTCTCTATCGGCAGATAAGCTCACGATAGCGAATATTTTTCAATTTTTCTTATTAGCGCCCTTCTGCTTATTCCAAGCAGACGCGAGGCCCTCGTCCTGTTTCCGTCGCATAGATCAAGGATTGTTTTCAGGTGTTCCTTTATAACCCTGTCGAGCGTAGCTACCCTTGCCGACGGGGCCTCGGCAGGTCCGCTGTCAAGGGTAAAGAGGTCCTCGGGGCGGATAAAATCATCGCCTGTCAGCATTGCCGCGCGTTCCACGGCGTTTTTCAGCTCCCGCACATTGCCCGGCCAATCATAGGCGATAAGACGCTCCTGCGCCGTCCGTGTGATGCCCCGGACGCCCTTGCCTGTCCTTTTGTTGAATTCATCAAGAAAAAAACGAAATAGCAGGGGTATATCGTCTTTTCTATCCCTCAAGGGGGGTATCTTCAGTGAAATCGCTGTTAATCTGTAGAAAAGGTCCTCCCGGAACCTCCCTTTTTTTACCTCTACGGAGAGGTCCCTGTTCGAGGCGGCTATAATTCTGCATGACATTTTTTGTGTTTTGTTAGAGCCGATATGACGATACTCATGGTTCTCAAGTACCCGCAAAAGGTGTGGCTGAACCTTTAAGGGCATATCTCCTATCTCATCAAGAAAGAGGGTCCCCTCGCCTGCTGTCTCTATTAACCCGGGATTGTCGGAGACAGCGCCTGTAAAGGCGCCTTTTTTATGACCGAAGAGCTCTGATTCAACAAGGTCTTCGACAATACCTCCGCAATTAAATGCCACAAAGGGCCTCTTTGCGGCAGGGCTTGATGAGTGTATGGCGTGGGCAACGAGCTCTTTGCCGGTGCCTGTCTCGCCCGCTATGGTTATGGTCTTGTAATATGGCGCTATTCTCCTGATGAAATTGAAAATATCAAGTATGCCGAGGTTTTTCCCGATGATACCATCAAATCGGTATTTCTCTCTTAGATCCTTCTCAAGTTTATTTGTTTCCCTCCGGTCCATGTTAAGTTTGTCTATCTTCAGGACCATCTCTTTGAGGGATTGAAGGGGAAGCGGATGAGTATAGAAGGCCGAGGCGCCTTTTTGTATGGCGTCAAGGGCTATGGAAGGCGCGGAGCCGACAAGTATAACCTCTACGCGGGGATCTCTGCTCTTAAGGGTGCTAAGCTCCTCAAGGCCCCCCTCAATGATGGCTACATCACAGGGCTCTTTTGATAGCTCCGAGACAGTATTATGATTATATTTTATGGTACGCACCTTATGCCCGCGCAGGGCGCCTGCAAGACCGCGCTCATCTCCCCTTAAGGCAAGCAGTATATTAAGCATCCGACATTCCCCGCATTTGAGCCTTGATATAAAAAAACTTCCCCTCTCAGCCGCTCCCTGAAAAAGCAAGCGCATGTTCCTATACCTACACAATATTCGTATTGCAATAACCCTGCCATAAATGGATTTATCATTGAGCAATGGGGGCTTGCAGAGCATATTGTGGCACATGCTATAATGCCTTGACCTTTCAATATATAAACTGATATAATCAGTCACTATGGATTTTCCCAGAGTCTACTCACAGGTTGAATCACTAAGAAATAATCTCGAAAAGGTACTTTTAGGCAAGGGCGATATAATAAATATAGCCCTTACAGCCTTGCTCTCAAAGGGAGATCTTCTTATCGAGGACGTTCCCGGCGTTGGAAAGACCACCCTTGCCCACGGCATCGCGAGAAGCATCAACTGCGCCTTTCAGAGGATACAGTTCACCAGCGATCTGCTTCCCTCCGACGTTGTCGGCGTCACCATATTCAATCAGTCCGAGCAGAGGTTTGAGTTTAGAAAGGGGCCGCTTTTTGCCAACTTCATCCTCGCCGACGAGATTAACAGGGCAACGCCGAAGACACAGAGCGCCCTCCTTGAGGCCATGAGCGAACGTCAGGTATCCGTTGACGGCGTAACACATAAACTGCCTGAGCCCTTCATGCTCCTTGCCACGCAGAATCCCGTGGATTTTTCCGGAACCTTTCCGCTTCCCGAATCACAGCTTGACAGATTCAGCCTCTCCGTAAAGATAGGCTACCCTTCTGCCGAATACGAGAAGGCGATAATCTCCTCTGCAGGGGCCCCTGACGCCCTGAGCACCATTACACCCGTTGTAGACGCCGAAGATGTAATAGCCATGCAGGAGGCATCCTCTGCTGTGCGCGTAGATGATGACCTTGTAAACTATATACTCACCATCGCCCGCGCCACAAGGGTACGCAAGGACATACGCCTCGGTGTAAGCCCCCGCGCGGCAAAGGCCCTATACAAAAGCGCTCAGGCCCACGCCATTGTATCGGGAAGGGATTATGCCACTCCTGACGACATAAAGGCCCTTGCCGTAAACGCCTTCTCACACCGCATTGTCGGCACGCCCGGATCCCACGGAGAAGAGCTTGCCGAGAACGCATCCATTATCCGCGAAATAATAGAAAACACTACCGTACCGGTATAAAACAATGACTATCCCGGCAGTCTCACCAGAAGGACTGAACTTCAAGGCGCGCTCTTTCAAGGGCCGCGGCCTGAGGCGATTTTTGCATTTACCCCGCACCGTCAAGCTGACACGTTTGGGTAAATGGTATATCGCCGTTGTCCTCATCACAGGTGCCATCGCCATTAACACGGGCAACAACCTACTCTATCTTGTCCTTGCCACACTGCTTTCACTTATCATTATCTCTGGCCTCATGTCGGAATTCACCATGAAGGGTCTTGAGATAAAAAGAACACTGCCCAAATACATATTCAAGGGACAACCCTTGTCATTGTCGTGGCATATCACGAATACAAAAAAGATAATTCCTTCTCTCTGCTTCCGCATCTACGAACTTCAATGCAAGGGCCTCCCCGACACACACTCTTATGTCGTAAAGGTCGGCTCAGGCGAAAAGTTCACTTCCAAACTGGCCAATACTTTTACGGAACGCGGTCTAATTGAGCTACGGGGTTTTAAGATAACCACGACCTTTCCCTTTGGTTTTTTTCTTAAATCAAGAAAACTTCCTGCGCCTCAGTCAATCCTCGTATACCCAGCCATGCCGGCACCGAAAGAATTAAACATAATCAACTCCCGACAATCCAAAAGAGGTCTCTCAGCGCCGCAACGGGGCTCTGGCATGGAATTATACAATATACGTAATTACACACAGCACGACGACGCGCGCCACATACACTGGAAGTCCGCCGCCAGGACAGGCCGCCTCATGGTTAAGGAATACGAGCAGGAGTGCTCAAAGAGCCTTATCGTATCATTCCAAAACATCTCTGCCGATGGCGACTCTGCCCTCTTCGAGACAAAGGTAGACGAGACAGCGGGCATGATAAACCATTACCTTGAAGAAGGATGGTCCGTTGGCCTTGAGACCCTTTCGGGCAATATCGCCGAGGCGCGCGGAGAAACGCATCTACACAAAATTCTTGAATTCCTCGCCCTTATTAAACCCGCCGGCAAGGGCATACCCTACGTAAAGGCGCGCCGCTTATGAGACTCTCTCAGTACATGATAATAATCACACACTTCATGGCCCTCCTCGGTCTCTACGCCGTAACCCTTGTCGGCGGCATCAGCCCTGTTTTTATTGCCGCCATGGGAGGCGTCATTGTACTTAATCTCTTTATCAAGTCATGGAACACCCATATTGTCCCCCGTAGTCTCTGGAACATCATTGCCCTTATCATACTGGCCCTTTTCCTCGCCGACTTTTTCTGGGGAGGACGCAACCTCACGGCAAGCGCGGCGCGTTTTCTCACACTCCTGCTCACGGCCAAACTCTATGACCTGCACAGCAACAGGGATTATGTCATAATCTACTGCACTGTTTTTTTTCAGATACTCGCCGCCGCGGCCTCTTCGATGAGTATTTACTTTCTCCCCCTGCTCCTGCTCTTTATCATGGGCATAATCTTCGCCATGATAACCGTTACCATTCAAAAAGAATTCGAGATAGGCAAAAACGCGGGCTCCGAGCCTCCCCGCAATCTCTTTGATCTCTCTTTTATCGTATACGCCATCGTCCTCTCAAGCGTCACAGTCACTATGACCTTTATGCTTTTCATGCTTCTTCCCCGCATGGAGGCAGGACTCTTTACCAACAGGGGCATGAACGCAATACATGTCACCGGCTTTGACAACACCTTTAAGCTCGGCGCCCTTGGACCGGTAAAAAAAGACCCTACAGTTATCATGCGCGTTGATTTTCCCGATATGGAAAGGCGCCCCGCGGGCCCGCTTTATTTTCGCGGCACCACGCTCACGGCCTTTGACGGAAAGGCATGGCGCAGGGGCAGGACAAAAGAGCGCCTCGTGAAAAAAACTGCTACAGACTTTCTCCTTCCGGCAAAGCCACGCGGCATGGTCATGGAAGAGAGGATACTCCTTGAACCCCTTAATACCAATGTGCTTTTCACAATCCCCCGGGCGCTACGCATCTCCGGAGCCTTCAAGAACCTATGGGTCGGCCCTGCCGGGACTATCTACCTGCCGTCACCGACTCTATCGAGGATGGAGTACAGGGTATGGGCCTCTCCGGCGGCCCTGAGACCCTCAGAGGGACCTGATGTCTCCGCTTATACAGACCTCTCTCAGATGAATAAACCGCTCCTTAAACGCATAAGAACCCTTGCCCTGAAAATTACGGCAAAGGCAGACGGGGCCGTTGAGAAATCCGGGATGATTAAGAATTATCTCAGAAAAAATTACGCCTATACGCTCAACCCGAAATCAACTAAAGGACGCGACCCCATGGAGGATTTTCTCTTCTACTCAAAAGAGGGGTACTGTGAACACTTTGCAACGGCCTTTGTCCTTCTCACAAGGTCTATCGGCATACCTTCCCGTATAGTCACGGGTTTTCTCGAAGGTGAATGGAATAATCGCGGAAAATATTTTATCGTGCGCCAGAGCGACTCCCACAGCTGGTCCGAGGTATACTTCGGCGGTTCAATTGGATGGGTTCGCGCCGACGCCACTCCCGCCGCAGGGCTCTCGCCGCTGAAACGCGGAAACGATTTCGAAAATTATATCGACTACATTCACCTCCAGTGGAGCAGATATGTAGTGAATTTTACGAGCAGGGATCAAAAGAGACTTGCCCTCACTTTTACGGAGAGCGCACGCCAGCTCTTATCAACGATAGAAACAGAATTTCACGACATAGGCAGTGCGGGATTCAAGAGACAGCAGTTTCTCCTCATCCTCCTGCTTCTCGCCTTTTCATCATTATTCATCGTAAAGACGCGAGGCCGCAGGACTCGGCCTGCACTGACAAAGGCGCCTGCCTTTTACCTGGAGATGCTTAAAATTCTCAGAAAGAACGGACTGGAAAAAGACGGCTCGGAAACAGCCATGGAATTCGCCATGAGAGTTGGCCGGCCCGGCGTCAGAGAAGTGACAAGAATATATGAGAGAGTACGCTTTGGAAGAGAGGTCTTCCGAAAGACAGAACAGAGGGAAATTAAAAATATTATACGAGAGCTAAAGAGCAGAAGGAAGCATCATTAAGGTGCGCTCTTTTTTCCCGTAAAAAACCTTATCTTATTAAGCAGAACCTCTTTATCTATGGGTTTTATCACACAACCGTCAAAACCCCTTGCAAGCACATCCTCTGTTTCAGCCCTTCCCGCCGCCGCCGTCAAGGCCAGCACAGGTATCTCTCTGTAAGCCTCATCAGACTTCAATATCCTCATGGCCGTCATGCCGTCCATGGTGGGCATGTGCAAGTCCATAAGTACAATATCGGGTTTTTCTGCGGCCACGAGCTTTATGGCCTCAGCGCCAGTACTGGCCTCAATAGTCTCATATCCGTTAAGGGTGAGTATATCCTTTACAAGTTCCATATTCATACAATTGTCCTCTGCGATAAGCACCTTTACAGCCCCGATTTCCAATTTTCAACCTCCATTTTCAAATATGATGGATGGATTTATATGTGTTGCAGATTCTTTACCTCTGAAAATATGGTCTTGCAAAGGGTCTCTCTCCCGCAGACAACGATGCGGACTCCGGAGGCCATTAGCCTGTGCTTAAATTGTTCCGAAAGCTCACTCGGTGTAAAGACGACAAAAGGCGCGCCCTTGAGTCCCTCAATTACCCGCAGGCTGGTTACGAGTTCAATAATGGGTCCGGGTTCATCAGCAGTGTTAATACTCACGAGGAGACAGTCGGGTTTCGCCTCTGGCACAAGATCAACGACAGATGCCTCGGCTCCAGAGGTTATTATCTCATAGCCGGCTCCCTCGAGGCTCTCTACTGCTGAATTCGTATCCGCCGAAGAATTATCAAGAAGGAGTATCCTCTTAATAGGCCGTGATTGCGCCCCCACGCTTTCAATGGCGTCAAGGGCGCCAAGCAGGGCCGCGCTGTCGATGGAACGTCCGATATGGGCCACTGCTCCAAGGGACAGGCTCAGCTCGCTATCCTCTGCAGATGAGACTATTATAACGGGAATATTTGCTGTTTGCTCGCATGCCTTAAGCTCCCTGAGTACCTCCCAGCCGTCTTTTCCCGGAAGATTTATGCCTATTATGATGGCAAATGGAATCTTGTCGATAGCCATGTTCAAGACCTCAATGCCGTCAGTGAGCAGGTGAGTGTCGTAGCGGCTCTCGGCAAGGTATATCTCCATAAGATGATTTATATCATCGCTCTCACTGGCAATGAGGACAAGAGGTCTGCCGCCCGATGAGTAATCGGCACTTAAGAAATCCGAAAAGTCGGGAAGTTCTACATCGGCCGTTCCCTGAGGAAATTTCATATAAACGGTAGTCCCCTTCCCCTCTTCCGACTCAATCCATATTCGTCCGCCATGAAGCTCCGTAAGCCTCCTGGTCAGCACAAGACCGAGTCCGCTGCCGTCATACTCCCTGTTGAAGGACGAATCCACCTGTTCAAAGGTCTTGAAGAGCCGAGCCTGGTCACTTTCTTTTATGCCTATACCCGTATCCCTGACACTGAAGAGTATAAAACGTTTAAAATCCCTGCCCTCGGCCTCTTCTGTAATCTCCCATGTTATAGAGACGGAGCCGCCTACTTTGTTGAATTTTACGGCATTACTGATTATGTTAAGCATAATCTTCTTGAACTTGGACTTATCGGCGCGTATCATCGGGGAAGCCGCAACGGTCATGGTTTCTATGGATACATTCTTCTCATGGGCAAGTGGCCGTATAATGCTGAGTACCTCGCCAAGGGCCTCGGTAACGGGAAAAATCTCTTCCATCATCTCCATCTTCTCCACATCTATCTTGGAAAGGTCGATGATATTATTTATAAGCCGCAGAAGATGCTCTCCGCTTGAGTGTATGTACTCAACGTACTGATTCTGTTTATCATTGAGGTTTCCAAATGCCTTCTCGGAGAGGAGCTCCGAGAAGCCGAGAATGGAGTTAAGAGGGGTTCGCAGCTCATGGCTTACATTGGCGAGAAACTGCGTCTTCATTTTATTTGCCTCGCTGAGGCCTATATTGGCTAGCTCAAGCTCCCGCTGTTTGGCGTGAAGGTCCTCATTGGCGTTTCGAAGCTCGTCGGTCCGTTCTCTTACCCTGTTCTCAAGATTATCATAATACTCCCGCATACTCTTGGACATGATGTTAAACTCAACGGCAAGAGAGCCTATCTCATCATCACTCATCACCGGGACACGTCCTGAAAGATCCCCTGAGGCTATTGACCTTGCAGAACTCTCAATGGCAAGTATAGGGGCTACAATGGAACGCCTGAGGGCGAGCCATAGCCCTACGGCAAGGGCAATGGCAGAGATAGTAAAGGTCAGGGTCACGGCAATGATAATGCGAGAAAAAAAGCCGCTTTTATCATAAGCCGCCAAGGCCTCGCTCCGGGATCTTTCCTCAAGGGCCTTCAGGGCGTTCATGGCAGAGGTAAATGTCTTGTGACCCTCAATCTGCGCGATGGAGATAGCCCTATCGCGATCCCTGGCAAGAGAGATGGAGAGGATCCGCTTGTGAACTCTCCAGAATTCATCAAGGGCCTTCATCAGATTATCGTAAATAAGTCTGTCCTCGGCGTTTAGCTCCATGGTGTTATATGTGGCAAGGGTGGACTTCAGCGCCTTTTCACGCTCCAGAACTCTGTTGCCGAGAAAATCCTTTGAGGCAGGGTCTTTCACAATGGCGTAAAGAAATATCTCCTGCCGCGCCGCAAGCAACTCGCCGTCAGCACCGGAGAGAAGCTCAACCTTTTTGAAGGAATCAAGGTAGAGTCTCTTCGTTACGCTGGAAATCTGCTCCGCGTTGTAGACACCGACCATTCCGCCGACACCCATCATACATAGCATTATTACGAAGACAATGGCCAGTTTTCGAGAAATGCTGAGATCCCGGTACCACCTCATAAAAGCTTGCTATCCTCACCGCTCTCAGGTTCGTCAGTTACGGTAATATCCTCGTAGATAAGTGCGATATTAGTAATCCGGCCGCCAGGTCCATAGAGCGGCACGGACTTTACGCGAAGATCCCGCGGCTTGCCCATAAAACCGAAACGCTTTACAGAATTGGGGTCGTAATTTATGATAAATTCAGTAATGAATCCATCGAAGGCCTTTTTGATTGTCGTAACGAGTCCCTGGGCATTAAGGACATCGTCTTCCGTAAACCTGTAATCCCTGATAAAATCAAAGCCCGGAGCCGCACCGAGAAACCTGTGCAGGATAAGGTTCGCAGAAATACATTGAGCGTCCTTATTAAATACGGCTATTC
This sequence comes from uncultured Thermodesulfobacteriota bacterium, assembly GCA_964474975.1. GTDB lineage: Bacteria > Desulfobacterota > GWC2-55-46 > GWC2-55-46 > JADFVP01 > JAJRZX01. The sequence continues at coordinate 8,865 of CAYYUX010000026.1, read as the reverse complement.
CCAGTGGAAACTGATTTATAAGCGTTATGTAGTCTTCTTTTCCCCTATGCTCTTCCCAGAGTCTCTCTACAAAAACAATGGAAGTACCCATGGCAGAGACAAGGGACCTTGTGAAGGAGTCTTTGCCTTTATCGGGTGAACTGAAAAAGAGAAGTATGAGGCGACCGTAATCCCCTTCTGAATCAGGGCTTATGGCAAAAGACTTCATCCACTTCGCGCCGCATGACGAGAAGGCCCCGGGGCCGGTGAGCGCAACAGGCGCGCCCTTTCCATCTCCGGCGGATTCAGCAGGCAACAATTCGGGAAAAACAATATCCTTATCATCCCCTGATGCCGCGGCCTTTAATCGCAGGCTTTCTCCATCAAGTATATAAACGGCAACACCGCAGGCGCCTGTCATCGCCGATACCTCGCGCAGGGAATCTCTAAAAAGCTCATCTATATTAAAGGACCTGCCCGACTTCGAAAAAAAGTCTCCAAGTAGACCAATGGCCCTCTCGCCGTCCATTATCCTCTCAGAAAGGCCGCTCATCTCATCCATCAGCTCCCTGCGTTGCTGGTCAGCCTTATCAAGCAAGACATTAAGCTCAAAGGCCACTCTCCCGAAGACACCCGGTATCTTAGTGCTGAACCTGCTCTCACCGTCTTCCGAGGCCATGTTAAGGGCGGCAAACTCAAGTTTCTTCATTGGAGAGATAAACCTGATGTAAAGGTATATGGCCTCGGCCGTAAGCAAGAGCACAAAGGCGCCGAGACTTACCATAAGGAGTATCTTTATCTCGCTAAAGACGCGTTGTAACGCCGCGGTTATACCAGAAGATATTTTATCGAGTTTTTCATCAAGGGCGAGGACGTCAACATCTATATCGCTATGTATGAGCATTACCTCGTCACTGCTCATATCGGCGTGAAATCTGTTTATGTCTTTATATACTTCCCGCCATTGTGCAGGCATATCCTTAAGCTCATCACTGAGAAATTTATTGGCCGATACAACAGGGTCATTAGTATATTTGTCAGACAACTGGTTTATTTCAGCGTCAATGCGGTTGACATCGTTAGAGAGGATATTTATGGTGGTCTGTTCGAAAAGCTCACCGACTACAACAATATCAAGGGTATTGCCGAGCCTTGCAACAACCCTTGATACGTGATTAATCCTGCCGTGAAGGGCCTCAAAGGTCTCTACCTTCTTGAATTTTTGATAGAACAAGACAGATTCAAGAGCAGATATTGTGAAGATAGCCAATAAAGAAAAAAATACTACGAGAGCGATACCAGACTTTGGATGGAAGGGTTTTTTCATGGTTATATCAGAAAAGGGTCATTAGTTAGTTGTACCCTGCAGGATTAACCAAGGAGACTTCTTACGCTACGGAGGAGTTCTTTCATATTCAAGGGCTTTCTGAGAGTGATATCAGCGCCGCTTTGCTTCATTTTCAAGAGCTCATCGGAACCGTAGGCAGAGACAGCGATAATACGTATATTTTTTGTATTTTCGTCGGCCTTGATGCGCCGGCAGACCTCGAAACCATCAATACGGGGCATTCTAATATCGAGTATGAGGAGCTGAGGGTTGAAACTGCCTATCTTTATCAGCGCCTCGTAACCATCGCATGCCGTCTCAAGGGTGTATTCCTCTCCCGAGGCCTCAATAGCCCCGCGGATAAATGCCCTCACAGCCTCCTCATCATCTACAATGAGGATCTTTTTATTCTCCTTGAATAGCCTATCTTTTATATGGAGTTTGAATTTTTCAACAAAGGCCTTGAAATCAGACCTCTCGATGCGGTAATGGCCGCCCGGCGTCCTGAAGGCGGGGAGTTTTCCGGCGGCTATCCATTTTTTTACGGCATTTATAGTAACATCGCAAAATTCCGCTACCTCACCTGTCGTATATGGTCTATCGCTTTCCGTCATTCTATATAATGATCCGTTTTCAGTGAAATTCAAGAAGCGTTTGATATATGAAAAATAGAACGGGCCTCAGAGGAGTATATAAAGTTATAATTATTATATCTGTTACAATTTAGTATATCTCCACGACAATCACAGGTCAAGGCTTATTAAATAAGGGGTTAAGCTAATAAGGGGCTATATATCAAGAGGCATGGCCTCATTCCAGTTTTTGCCGTGCTTAAGGTTGACAAGCACCGGTACCGCAAGGCGGACAACGCCCTCCATCTCTGTTTTTACGAGTGCGCTCAGGGCGTTAAGCTCATCGAGGCGCGTCTCAAAAAGGAGCTCATCGTGTATCTGAAGGATAAGACGAGAGGCATAGCCGCCTTCTTTAATGGCCTTATGCAGGCGCACCATGGCGGCCTTTATGATATCAGCGCTTGAGCCCTGAACAGGCGTATTGATGGCAATGCGCCTTCCGGCGTTCCTGACCTGTTCAATGGGGCTTAAAAGCTCTGGTATGTACCTTCTTCTATTAAAAAGCGTTAGTGTATAGCCGCGCTCCGTGGCCTCGTCAATAGTATCGTCTATAAAGCGCTTGACAAGGGAGTAGTGGACAAAATAACTTTCTATGTAATCACGGGCCTCGTCCATGGATATGCCAAGCTCTAAAGATAGCCCGTATGGGCCCATGCCGTAGATGATGCCGAAGTTTATGGCCTTTGCGCGCCGGCGCATCTCCGAAGGGACCTCGTCGGCAGAGGAATAGCCAAAGAGCTCACAGGCGGTTCTGCTATGGACGTCCTCGCCGCAATTAAAGGCCTCAATAAGCGCCGGGTCTCCGGAAAGATGGGCCACAAGGCGGAGTTCTATCTGCGAATAATCGCTTGAGAGCAGGGTAAAACCCTCTTTCGCCACAAAGGCCTCTCGTATGCGTCCGGCAAGGGCGCCTCTCTGCGGTATGTTCTGCATATTCGGCCTTGAGCTTGAGAGGCGGCCCGTAGCCGTAACGGTCTGGTTAAAAGTAGTATGGACCCGTCCGGTGCGGGGATTGATAAGCTCAAGAAGCCCGTCTACATAGGTGGATTTCAGCTTCGAGAGCTCCCGATAACTCAAGACCTGGGCAGGGACTTCATGCTCGGCGGAGAGTTTTTTCAAGACTCCCTCGTTTGTGGAAAAACCGGTCTTCGTCTTCTTAACGGGCTTTAGGCCAAGCCTCTTAAAAAGGACTTCAGAGAGCTGTTTCGGAGATTTGATATTAAACTTCAAGCCCGCGGAGGTGAAGATGGAGTTCTGAATATGGCCGAGTTTTATATCAAGCTCATGGGAGAATTCCCTAAGCATGGAGGCCTCGGCTATCATGCCCTCAAGCTCCATTGCCGCAAGTACCTCGGCAAGCGGAAGCTCCATATCGGCGTAGAGTTCTTGGAGCCCCACTTCCACAAGAGAATTGTCAAGTTTACCTGATAATTCCATAATATTACAAGACTTTTTACATAAATCAATATGGTCAAATTTTTTCTCGTCCACGCCTGCCACCATCTTGCCAAGAAACTCGAAGACAAGGGCCTCCACGCTGTGATCGGGCTTAGAGGGGTTCAGGAGGTATGAGGCGATGGTGGTGTCCGACTTCAGCGCCGCGAGATCTCTGTCATGGGAGATGGCGTATTTGAACAACTCCTTAGACTCATCGGTATACTTTGCTATGTCTTTATCCTCAAGAATCTCACAGAAAAAATTTACTGCCCATTTCACTTCTCCGCCGAGGGCGTCCCGCAGGGGAATAAACCATGCGCGCCGGGGCGTGACGGCAACTGCGACGGCTTCAATATGCCCGGACTCTTTGCGCAGGGCAATGGCGGCCGTACCCCTATCTTTCAGGGCTTTAAGCGCACCGGATATGTCTTTTTCGTCTTTTACATGAGCATAATCACCGTAATCTTTCTCTTCTTCTTTTTCTTCAACGCCAGCCTCTTTTAGTAAGGAGCGCAGCATCCTGCCGAACTCAAGCTCCTTGAGAAGAGATGTAAGCCTATCGTAATCAGGGCCTCCGTACTTAAGGTCATCTATATGAAGATCAATATCAACATCGCTCTCAAGGGTGGCAAGGGAGCGCGACAAAAATGCCTCATCACGTTGCGCGAGGAGCTTTTCTCTTAATTTTACAGCGCTTATCTTATCGATATTGTTATATATTCCATCAATATCACCGTATTGCTCTATTAGTTTTACTGCCGTCTTTATACCAACGCCTTTTACGCCGGGTATGTTGTCGGAGCTATCCCCGGCAAGGGCCAGCATATCTCTTATATGGCATGGCAGGACTCCGAACTTATTCAGGACATCGGAGGTCTTGTACTCCCTGCCTGTAAGATAATCAAGTATAACAGCCTCCCCTCGCCCATCGTCCTGTCCGTCATGGACAAGCTGATAGAGGTCTTTATCCCCTGATATTATGCACGTCTTTACCTCACCGTCGTAAGAGGCCGACTTCAGGACGAGCGTAGCTATAAGATCGTCAGCCTCAAAGGATGTCCGCTCAAGAACCTGAACCTTAAAGGCAGAGAGAACATCTTTTATATATGGAAGCTGTGCGGCAAGAGTATCGGGCATAGGCGGCCTGGCGGCCTTATAGCCCTCAAATTTCAGATGTCTGAAGGTAGGGCCGCGCACATCAAAGCAGACAACGATATACTCGGGCGAGTAGTCCTTGAGGATTTTAGCTATTGATTGAGTAAAACCGTATATGGCATTGGTAATAAGACCGCTTGAGGTCTGAAATGTAGAGGGAATAGCATGAAAGGCCCTGTAAACAAGGGCTGTGCCGTCAATAATGAAAAGTCTCTTTTGTTTTGCTGACATGACCTTTTTTATCATAGATGAGGCCTTCTTACAATCAATGAATCAAGGCCGCGTCCTTTATATTGACACATGCGGCAAGCTCTTATATACTTTATCCATGCGGAAAAGCACACTCATCGTACTGCTCATACTCATAGCCGCTCCGGCCCTCGCACAGATGGGAAGCATTAAGAGCGCCATGTTTTTAGTGGACGGCTTTCTGGACGAGACCATATACCTGACACGCGAGCTGAAGCAAGATGAAGCCTTAACAAAGGTAATGGCTGATATGCGCAGGAGAAAAGATGACACCATAGCCGCCCTGCAGACGCTCCGCTGGATTGAGAGCCCCGGTAAGGAGAGGTATAATAAGATTTACAGTATAGTCGATAGTTACAGCGACGCGCAGATAGCTTCGATAAATGAACTCAAAGAGAGTCACGACGCAAGGGACATAGAGCGTATGGTCAGGGCCATGAAGGCCTTGAAGCTCCGGAAGTTAAAGGAGCTGAAAGAGACGCTGAAGTACGAGACCTATCGAGGGAAAAGCCTCAGGCCCGTACCTATCATCGATAAATCTCCATTTGACAGCGGTGGCAAAACAGGCAACGGAGGCGAGATCTGGTTCAGATAATCATCATCTTCCCCGGTGTATTACAGTAAACACAACAGGTAAATCTTTTCTCTTCCTGCGGCGTATCCCCGACGATACGCGCCCTTTTCAAGTTATCTCCACAGACAAACCAAACCCGCTACATCGAGGTAAAAGACAACTCAAATCCATTATTCTACCGACAAAAGGGTATATAAATCCCTGCGTAAAAACCTGCCCTTTAGCGGTTATAGGGGTTTGATGCAGGCTTTCCACGAAGACCCTCTGCCGCTCCCTCAGAGGCGGAATTAGGGACACGCATTACCTTGCCCACGCCCTCGCCGCCCTTTTCCGCACCTTTGTTGACAGTCTCGCATCCGTACATGGATGCAAGGCCAAAGATAAACATTACCGCCACAAGGATTCTAATCATCTAACCCTCCGTTAAAGTTGTAAAAAGTTGCGTTGTTTATTTTGCGCGGATTATATTGCCCTTTTCAACTCCTTCGAGTGAGCCGACAGCCCTTGCCTTGGAGAATTTTTCCTTTACGCTGTATATCTTCACGGTGCCGAGTTTTTCTTCCTCGGAGCCAAGCATCTCACCTGTGTCCGGGTCAACAAGCTCCTCGCCTTGTGAATATACGGTAAATATATCTCCCACTGAGGCGCCTGTGCGTTTGCCGGCGCTTAGATATACGTTATCACCCTTAACAAGAATCACCCTGCCCTGATAGGGGATATTTCTCAGCCCCTCGGCAATGGCCTCAACTGCGCTGTCAATGGCCATCTGCGTTGCCTTTCCAAGGGGGGTCTTCTTAAAGCCCTTTGTGCCGAAGCCCACACCCTTAATATTAAGTCCGAGATTAAAACCGCCGGCCTTTGCCTTTCCTTCCACACGTTTCGAGGTCAGCACCTCGCTCGTTGTCGTATCAATAAGGCGGATAATTAGTCCCACATGGGCCTCGCTCTTGTGACCGCCCAAATGAACGCCCATGACGGATACGCCCGAATCACTGCCACTGCTTGAGCTGGCGTATTCCGTTACCGCTCCTTTTATAAGTATCTGAGCGCTTGTAATCTTACCTGTGCGCGCGCTCTTGGACTTCATGGTCCTGCCGCTCGCGGCGAGGTCCTGCTCGCCGATAACGTCTCCAAGGGTCTGTCTCTCAAGGACAGTAAATTGGCCGCTCTGTGTAAGGGCGTCGGTGAGCTGGTCTGCCATGCCGTTGCCTATGTCCCAGGCCCCGCCCGTGCCGTAAGAGGTCTTGTTCTCAAAGCGTGAAACAGCCACCACCTTTTTAAGCCCCGCGGCATGGGTCTCTGGTATGGACAACGAAATCGCGATGAAAGAGAGAGCAATAGTAATGAGCAAAAACCTTGCAGTAAATCTTTGTCTCATGTTTTGATGGCCTCCTGATTTTTTTATGGACAAAAAAATAAATTAAGAAACGTAGAGATTTTACCACAAATCAAAGAATTTAAAAGGGATAAAGATAAAGACAAATACGGATTTATGAGTTGGAATATTGATTAAGAGAAAGTAAACGGGGGGGTACAACTGCAATATCATGGACAGCTGTCCCAATTTAAATACTTATTTTTCATCTCTTGATTTTTGAACGCAGAGCCGCCTCATAGCCTTTGACCGCCCAATAATAGAGCTTGTCCCTATCCTCAAGGGCCACTTCAGGGGCCATGTAATAAGACATATAGCAGTCTTTCCCCTTTCTCTTGTAAGAAAATCGCGGTAATTCCTTATCCTCGAAAAATTGACGGTTTTTATCATCGGCCTTGATATAGAGGGTGTCGTCAACGACAATGGCAAAAATAATGTCGCCTCTGTATATGCCGTACCCGCCGAACATGCGCCGGGCCCGTACAGGACCGAAGCCCTCTAACATTTCCAGGAGATATGGGATGAAACTATCTTCTCTTGCCATGTGGTTGCCTTAATTCAACTTGGATGAGTAGAGATTTAAAATATAGCGCGCAAGACCGGGCAAAGCGTTATGCCAGATGGTAACATGCGAAAAAATATCCGGCTTTTCTTAGATTATCCTGATATGCTGTGCCTTTTTTTAATCCACTTCCTGTCTCTCGGTGAACTGTTATAACACAAAAGATAATGACAAATTGAAACATCCAATGCAAGGCATCACGAATCTATTATCGGTGCTACGGAGTGAGGATTGGTATTTTTAGAATGCATCTTAAACTGAACAATTCGACCGTCTGCCTCCACATTGACTACTCTGTAATAGGGCGGCGCGCAGTACTCACCGCTGATCGGGCCGCCTGCCGCTGTCTGAAGGAAAAAGGGCCGCTCTTTCTGAAAATATTCATATGGTTCCCATTTAGAGTACTCACCGCAATAAATAGCGATTCGCTCTTTGGCATATGACTCAACCCTGAACTCCACCTTCTGATGCGCGTGACCTGAGAATACCATATCCACTGCACGCGCCCTGTTGTTACATTTTAAATAATTTTCTTTTTTTCCAATACATAGATTAAGGAAATGACTGACGTAGTGGTTTGTAGTGCCGTAGCGCGCGTCTCTCGGCCCGGGGTATTTCGGATCTTTTTCTTTCCAGCCGAGCAAATAATAGAAAAACTTTCTTGCGTAGCGCCACGCTTGCCCCGGCATTGTATCAAACTTGAAATCTTTAAGTTTGACTTCAGCGGTTCCCTTTATCTCTGGCGGGTTTTTAAGATTAATCGGAGGGGCATGAAGACATATGAATACTCGCTTCTTGCGGTCTGTATTTACCGCAGTATCGTTATTTTTTTTAGTCCCATAATTTGATTGAGCGGCTATGGCGTCCATTACCCTTTCAAGCCACGCAATCTGTCCATATACATAGTATGGGTTGGCGTGGTAAAAGGCCATGGAGTCCGGCGCGCGTCCGATAAGATTATCATTGACGCTGAAACGCCGTGCTTTTTTGTTCCCGCTGTCCCAGAAGTCCTGCCCTACAAGGCAGTCCGGCCCTGTGTCCATCATTATGAAGTGATTATTCCCATAGGAAAAAGCATAATTGAAGTAGGGATTGATGTGGAGAAAATAATAATGCAGGGCCTTCGCGCTTGCCTCAATGCTTATGATATTTTTTACTATCTTTCTCAAAATCTTTTTTACTACCAAGTTTATTAACCCGTGCAAGATGAAGGCTATTAAGGGCAGGTATATAAATTTTGATAAGTAATCCTGAGAGCTCAAAAAACTGAAAATCTGATGATACATAAAATAATACATCTTCGATATACATGAGCATAGGCCGAAAAAACAGACAATCTTACTGCTTATGTCTATAATGAAATAATATATTGGCGAGCAGAAAGCTAATAAGTGCAAAATAAAATGATATATTCGCGGGCAGAAAGATAGCCCATGCAAGATAAAGTGATATATTTTAGGTATCATAGTTGCCACTATCGGCACAAGCGCCTTTGCCTGCCATGACTCGGACTTTTTGATAAAATATTTAAGTGCGGTATGCCATATACTTTCTTTCTGCAAGGGCGAACCCTCT
>CAYYUX010000025.1:0-20289 GCA_964474975.1 uncultured Thermodesulfobacteriota bacterium | reverse complement strand
TTTAGTTATGGAAAAAAATGAAATCATAAGAGGCGCAGAGGATATGGATGCCTCAAAGGTCATTGCCGGCGGATTCAATGCATCGAGGTGGCGTGAGTTTCAGGACGGACTCTCAAGCCTTCTTCGTGTCTCTATCTCTCTTAATGATGAGAAGGGTGATTTTGTCGTGCCTCCGAGCCTCAGGTCCTCGAGCAGTTGCGGGATGAAGGAGGAGGATCTCTTGCGCGAATACTACGGCGAGGATTACCGCGGTGCCGCTTTAAGGGCCTTGAATGACGGTGATACGCATATATTCAAGAGTAAGGCCAATATCTATGCCTTTGCCATGCCGGTTTTTCTTGTTGGCCGCTCTTTTGTCCTTATAGGCGGAAGGGGCTACATGAATGGCTGGAAGAGAGAGACTTCTCCACGGCGGCTCGATGAGCGTAGCAGTGAAGATAGAGGCTCCTTGTCGGGTGGGGCGGAGCGGCGTACATCCTTTGAGTCGCTCTTTAGCCTGCCGGAGACCTTCAAGAGGCTTGCCGTTCCCTTTTTGGAGTCCCTTTACCGTTCTCCTGCCTTGCCTCCTTCCATTGAGCCATTGTCAGCCATGACCCCTTATGACAATGAGTTCTCGGGACTTCTTGATATATACAGGAGCATCTCAAGTGTAATAGACAAGGACTCTCTTTATGAGATGATTCTTTCTGAATCCAGTAAATTCATCGGGGCCGAGAGGGCCTCGCTTATGATATTTGACAAGTCCGCCGGTGTCTTCCGTATCAAGGCCTCAAAGGGGCTGGAAAAGAGCATCGCAGAGAGCGTGAGCATAAAGCTTGGTCAGGGCATATCAGGGCGCACGGCGGCCAGGGGCGTTCCCTTTGTAGTCAAGGATATAGACAAAGAAGTGCCGTGGCAGAGGAGCCCCCGCACATACAGGACGCGGTCTTTTTTATCGGCCCCCATTAAACTCTACGACAGGGTCATAGGCGTAATCAACTTTTCCGATAAGAGCGGTGATGGTATTTTTTCGGAAAAGGACCTCTTTGTCCTCCTCTCTATCTCCCATTATGCCACCATAGCCCTTGAACGTGGTGCCTATTACAGCATGAGCGAGAAGCTCAAGACCATCTCCATGACAGACCCTCTGACAGGGCTTTATAACAGGAGGTTTTTTAAGAAGAGGCTCTTTGAGGAGGCCGAGCGCGTAAGAAGGCTGAGGGACAGCTTCGCCGTCTTCATAATAGACGTTGATGACTTCAAGTCTTTTAATGACAAGTGGGGGCATCAGGCCGGCGACAATGTTCTCAGGCTCATCGCGGGCGCAGTAAAAGACGCGGTGAGGACAGTGGACGTTGTTGTCAGGTACGGCGGCGAGGAGTTTGCCGTTATCCTGCCCCATACATCAAAGCATGACTCCACGGTCATAGCCGAGAGGATAAGGTCCGATGTGGAGCAGTTGAAATTGCCCGCCGGCATGGCCTGCTCTTCTCCAACTATCTCCATAGGCATAGCCGAGTTGCCGGGGGATGCGAGAAACACGGATGACCTTGTCTACTGCGCTGATGCCGCCATGTACCGGGCAAAGCGCAGGGGCAAGAATATGGTGAATCTATATGAAAAATAAATCCATATTCAAGATTCTCCCCGATGGGTTGTTTTTCGGCAGGACAGCCCTTCTTGAGAGAATCTGCAAGGCCGCCACAGACCTTACCCATCCGCCATGCGGGATTATTCTGCAGGGAGGCCGTTGGACGGGCAAGACAGAACTCCTCAGGCGGGCGCACAGAGATCTTTTCTGGGGGCAAGGCGCTGTTGCGCCGGTATATTATCAGTTTCGAGAGATTTCCCGTGTAGATGAGTTTGCCGGGGACTTTATAAAAGAAGTGATAAAACAGTTTCTCTCCTTCAAGCGCCGCGATCCGGGGCTTGCCCTTGCCTCGCTCACATTAAAAAAATTAAGGATACTCCTCTCTGACGAGGGGTTTATGGATGCCGTCGGCCTTATTACCGCTCACCTTGAGGCAAAGGAGGGCGGAGAGCCTACAGCCCTCCTGCGTAATGCACTCTCTGCGCCGGAAGTAATCTCGGGCATGGCAGGCTCTCCAACGTTCCTGCTACTTGATGATTTCGGGCTCTCTAAAGGGATAAGCCTCTATGAAGGCGGCCCCGGCATTCTGCATGAGATGGCCTCGGCGTTGAGGTCCGGCGCCTTTATCGCCTCTGCGGGGGCCGATGTAACGCGCCAGGAGCTTGCCGGTGAGGTATATTCCGAGGCCATGGAGATTGACGGCCTTCCCGGCCATGAGGCGCGTGCAATGATAGAAGAGCTTGCCCGCGGCTATAACCTTTCTTTCAAGTCCGAGGCCGTTAACACCATAGCCTGCCGGCTCGGCGGCAATCCCTTTTATATTAGAGAGTTTATGCGCGCCGCCTCACGCGGTCACGATGAGGCCCTGAAGACAGTGAAGGGGTTTGCCTCGCTATATGTTAGAGAGATAACCTGCGGTACTATCGGCGCGGCCCTTGGCAGTGAGTTTTCGTCATGCGGTCATCTCGGGCTGAGGGTGATGAAGGCCGCAATGAGGCAGAGGTGGCACATTGGCATTGAAGAGCTCGCTGATACCCTTTCCGTAAGCCGTGCAGAGATGGAAGAGGCTGTCCAGCGTCTTGAGTCCCTTGACCTCGTAAGGGTTAATCTCGGCTCGCTTCAGTCCTGCTCCGACCCTGTGGTGCGTGATTATATCGAATATATGTGTTCCACCGCCCTGCTTGGCAAGAGTCCCGAGGAGACGAGAACCTGGATGATAAGGGACGTGCTTAAGAAGGGATACTCCGTCCTTGGCAAGGCCGACAAAAAGAAGTTTAAAGATGAGGTAATGTCCACGCTTAAGGATTTTGATGGTCAGGACGTGCCCGAGGCCCTCTTCCGTGTATCTCCTCTATGCGTCGAAGAGGGCGGTAAAGAACATTTTGAAGACAAGCTGTTGGCGCTTCCCTCTGTTACGGGATGTTTTTCCGCAAGCGCATTTGAAAAATTCGAGAGCGGTCTGCCTGTTGTCATCGCCCATGGCTTCGCGCCCGGCAGGTTTGACGCCAGCGGCGAGGTGCTCTGGCTTGTAGGCGTTAAGGGTTCCCATGCACCTGTAAATACAGGTGATGTGGAAAATTACATAAGACGCTCGCGTATCCTCCAGCGGGAGTTCTGCCCTGCGAGGGTGGTAAGGTGGCTCGTTGGCAGAGAGGGCTTTACGGCAGAGGCCATAGAGAGGCTCGGTTCGAGCGGCGTAGGGGCCTTTACCTCAGACGCCGCGGCCCTTGCGGGCCTTAAAAAGCTCTCAAGACCAGTCGAGCGGGAGTCTGCCGAAGATAGCGAGCCGCGGATAAGGGAGTTTGAGATGGTGCTTCCCTCAAGCAGGAACGCCGAGCTTGTGGGCGTGCGCGCCGCCGGTGAGATAAGTTCTGAAATGGGCTTTGATGAGGACTCCATAGGGCGAATCAAGACAAGTGTCGTCGAGGCCTGCATTAACGCCTTTGAACATAGCGGCTCGCCTTCGGCAAGGGTGCGTCTGAGGTTTATAGCGGCCCCTGATATGCTGACCATATACGTCTCAAACTCAGGCCTTGATTTTGACGGGCTCACTGCCGGCAGTGCCTCTAAAGGCGCCTCCGGGGGTCTGCCTCATAAGAGGGGATGGGGACTTGAGCTGATGAGGGGTCTTATGGACGAGGTGCGCTATGAGAGCCTTGATGGTGGAACGCGTCTTGTCCTTGTCAAATATCTAAAGAAAAAAGGAGATGATGGTGATGGAGACTGAAGTCAGGACTTTTAGAGATTACGGGGAAGTCATCGTCATCTATGCAAGAGACTATCTTAATGATATTGAGGGTGAAAAACTCGAGGAAATCTGTGAGTCTTTCATCAAAAACAACGGCAGGGCCATTGTCCTTGATTTTTCCGGGACGGATATTATTAACTCTATTGGTATATCCATACTCATAGGTATTATCGAGAAGGTTAAGAATGTCGGAGCGAAGGTGTCTTTTTCGGGACTGCGCGGCGCGGCTTATGATGTTGTAAAGATAGTGGGCCTTATTGATAGCGTGGAAATATTTGAGAGGGAAGACGAGGCGCTGAAAGCCGTGGGAGTGAAGGCGGAAGGGCTTGCCGTTTAGTCCGCGTCAGTGTAGACATTTATATTTATACAGTGCATGAGAACAAAGGAGCGGGAATGGCGGCGCCGGATATGAGTCTTGAGAAACTGGTTTTTCATCTGAATACACTTGCCGAGCTTGGCGAGGAGATAGCATCTCCAAAGGATTTTGTGAGAATCATGAGGTCTTCTCTCATGATGGTTATGGGGTCTTTTTCTACAGCCAGGGGGGTGATACTCTCCTATGATAACGAAAAAAAGTATTTTTCTTCCGTGGCCGCCAAGGGCATATCCGGCCTTAAAGGCAAGACACTTATGCTCTCCAACGATACTGTAAAGGCCCTTGCCGCGAGCGGGCAGGCTATGAAACTCGGCGACAAGGAGGCCAACGCTGTATTCGGCACGCTCAAGGGAGAGCTCCTCCGTATCGGCGCCGTCGTAGCATGCCCCCTTGTGATAAAGGACGAGCTTCTCGGCGTTATAGCAATAAGCGAAAAGATAACGGGACAGGAGTTTGCGTCTTACGATATGCAGCTTTTTTCTGTAATGTCGCAGCATATTTCATTCAGCCTTCATACCAATGCCCTATTCACGCGTCTCATGCATAAGTATAATGAGAACAGGGTGCTTTACGATAACCTCAGCATGGTCTATCGTGATACCATACACGCATTTGCTACGGCCATTGACGCAAAGGACGCCTATACCAAGGGACACTCTCACAGGGTGTCCGCGTACTGCGCCGTGGTGGCGGAAAAAATGGGCTGGACAAATAATCAGGTCGAGGGCATAAGGGTCTCGGGACTTCTTCACGATATAGGAAAGATTACAGTTGATAAGTCCATCATCAACAAGGCCAGCCCCCTTACAAACATGGAATGCCGTGAGCTGAATTCACACCCCGTAGTGGGCTATGAGATACTCTCGAATATACATTTTCCATGGAAGGGCGTGGCCCTTATGACGCGGAACCATCACGAAAAGGTAAATGGCACGGGATACCCCGACAGGCTATCCCATAAAGAGATACCCATGGGAGCCAGGGTTATGGCCCTTGTTGACGCCTTTGACGCCATGACCACGGACAGGCCCTACAGGCCGCATCTCAGCTTCAGTGCGGCCATAAAAGAGATTAAAGACAATATGGGAACTCAGTTTGACTCTGATATCGTCTCTGTTTTTATGAGCGTAATCCTCGATGAAATAAACGGTGATGCCAAGCGTATGGCTATTATACCACTTCTTGCCGAGCGCCTCGACCCTCATGAGGTTCGTAGCCTCATAAGCGGTATGGCCTCTGCATAGGGATAAGGTTAGACGGCCTTCCATAAGATCTCAGCCTGTTGTCGAACCCTTCAGCCGGAGGTGATTATCCCTTGACCACGCAGGGCATTGCATATAAAATATGGCGCATAATTGGAGGGCCTTCCCCTCAAGGAAGCCTCGTGGCGTTAAGGTTTTCCGCTCTATTACCTCGAAAAGGCTATTGTTAAAAACCATGAAAAAACGCTGGAAGGTAAGCCCATTTGATAAGGCCCTTCAGGAAAAATTGTCAAGGGACCTTGATGTGCTTCCACTTACTGCCAGGCTTCTCATAAACAGGGGTCTTGTCAATAGCGACAGGGCCTCTTCTTTTTTATATCCGGGCCTTTCCGACCTTTACGACCCCTTTCTCTTAAAGGACATGGATAGGGGTGTCAGGCGGGTGCAGGAGGCCATTGAAAGAGGAGAGGGCATTGCCGTATACGGAGATTACGACGTTGACGGCACAAGCTCCACGGCCCTGCTTTATCTGTTTTTCAAGGCCATTGGCATTGAGGTGACAACATATATCCCCGACAGGAAGACAGAGGGCTATGCCTTGAATATCCCTGCCCTTAAGTGTCTGGCCGCAAAGGGCGTACGCGTTGTCATCACCGTTGACTGCGGCACATCCAACCACGAGGAGATACGCGTGGCCGCGGGTATGGGCATGGACGTAGTGGTAACGGACCACCATGAGCCCACGGCAGAGTCCTTGCCGGCCTGCGCCTTCATAAATCCCCTTCGCGAGGGCTCGGCCTTTCCCTTCAAGAGGCTTGCCGGCGTTGGAGTCGCCTTTAACCTTGTAATGGCCTTGAGGTCACGGCTGAGGAAAAGCGGTTTTATCAAGGGAAAGGGGCCGAATCTAAAGAGATTTCTCGACCTTGTGGCCATAGGAACCGTCTCGGATATGGTACCCCTTATTGATGAGAACAGGATATTTGTCCACTACGGATTAAAAGAGCTTGCCCAGACCGAAAGGCCGGGCCTCATAGCCCTGAAGGAGGTCTCAGGGGTTGGCTCCGGAGCGGTAGAGGCCCACCATATATCCTTCAAACTTGCCCCGCGTCTTAACGCGGCAGGTCGAATAGCAAAGGCGGAGCTTGCCCTCTCTCTTCTCGTAAGCGAGGACAGAGTTCGTTCTGAAGAGATAGCAAGAGAACTTGATGAGGCCAATAATTCCCGGAGAAAGCTGGAGAACGATATCTTAGACGAGGCCATTGACATGGCTGAAGGCGGCGGAGATGAGCGGGCCATTGTCCTCTATTCCGATAACTGGCATCAGGGCGTTATCGGCATAGTGGCCTCACGGCTCACAGAGCGTTTCGGCCTTCCCGTGGTGATGATAGCCCTTGACGGCGAGGTGGGGAGGGGGTCGGCAAGGGGCGTCAGGGCCTTTGATATGCTCGAGGGCATTAGAAATTCTTCGCCCATACTTCTCCGCTACGGAGGACACAGGGCCGCGGCGGGCTTTTCCATAAGCAGGGACAATATAGAGACCTTTAAGGAGCAGTTTCTCGCCTATTCTGCCGGGGCGCTTACTGACGATGACCTCGTCCCAGAGGTGGCGCTTGACGCGAGTGTATCCATTAAAGAGATGGATCTCGCGGCCATTTCAGAGATAGAAAATCTCGCGCCCTTTGGCGTGGCCAACCGAGAGCCACTGCTATGCTTTACGGATACTACTTTAATGGATACAAAGGTCGTGGGAGGCAGGCACCTGCGGTTCAGGTTCCTGCAGGACGGTGTTATGGCCCGCGGAATAGGTTTCGGCATGGCCGGCCTCAAGGAGCTTAACGGAGAGGGTTTTTCTCTGGCTTTCTCACCGTACACGGATATGTGGGGCGGGGCCGTAAAGCCGGGTTTCAGGATACGAGAGGTATCAAGAACCTCTGAGGCCTTTGACTGGTCGGCTCTCGGAAGAACTGCCCCGGATGTTAAGGGCAAGGCCGGTTAGGGGAAAAGCTCAGCAGAGGGAGCAAAAAAGTGTTGCGCTACCTATCCCGCTGATATATATTAGATATCATACAAGTGTCTTAAACCACAGGTTAAGGTTGCGTGCGGTTCCGTTAATTACCGTAGAGAGGTGGTTTAGGCCTTTTGCCGTTTATTGAACAATTGTCGCTCTGATGATAAGAGCAGAAGAATGATCGGGTTTTTTTAAACTGGAGGAAGAGTTGAAGAAAGAGATGTCTTTAGAAGAACCTTTCCTGGGTGGAGGGGGAGAGTCAATGGAGATTGATAGCATCAAGAAGGTATACGCCGCTTATTCCAAAGTATACGATGTTCTTTTCAAGAGATTTTTTTATCCCAGAATACGCAACGCCATTACCACCATGGATATAAAGCCCGGCGAGCGTATCCTTGATGTGGGTGTGGGTACGGGGCTTTCTTTCTCCGTATTTCCGAAACACTGCCGGGTAGTAGGCATAGACCTCTCGCAGGCGATGCTCCGTCAGGCAAAGAAAAAGATAGATGATAATGGCCTTGATAATATAAACGTCCTCAGCATGGACGCCATGAGCGTTGGTTTCGCAGATAATACCTTTGATAAGGTCTTTCTCTCCCATGTGGTAAGCGTTGTGCCTAATCCGTACCGCGTAATGGAAGAGGTAAAGAGGGTCTGTAAACCCGACGGCGTAGTTGTCGTAGTCAACCACTTCAAGAGCAAGAATCCCCTTATTGAGGTCTGCGAGAAGTGGATGAACCCCCTCTGCAAGAAGATAGGGTGGAGGTCCGACCTCTCCCTCAATGAGTTCATAAGGCACGCCGGGCTCAAGGTGACAAAGCAGTATATGCTGAAGAAGCTCGACTTCTGGCATATAGTCTTTGCCACGAACGAGAAGTAACTGCGGCCCCTGCATCAGGTGGTTGAGGTATGCCCTGAGATTCCCTTTACAGGGTCAATAGTTTATTCTTATGGAGAGGTCTGCTTGATTTTAATGGTTTCATCTTTGCATTGAGCAGAAAATAGTTTGTTTTTATGACGGACTTTTCCCCCCTCTCTTCCTTTTGCGGCCCGGACTCTTTGTGATAGCCCGGGCCTTTTTATGATACCTTGTATATCAGAGATTCGATAAATACCTCAAGATATCAACTGAAGCCCATGACCCCGGCTGACCTGGATGAGGTCCTGTCCATAGAGCGGGCCTCCTTTACCATGCCATGGACAAGGGATCAGTTTGAGCGTGAGATAGAAAATCCCATATCACACCCCTATACCGTCTCTGTAGCAGGAGAAGACGGTAAGACGAGGCTCGGAGCCTACGTCATATTCTGGATAGTCTACGGCGAGGCCCATATACTGGACTTTGCTGTGGCCCCGGGGCTTCGGCGCAGGGGCCTTGGCTCGTGGCTCTTCGAGAGGGTCATTGAGATGTTTCACGAATATTATGTGAAAGGTGTATTTCTTGAGGTGAGAAAATCCAATGCCACGGCAATAAGACTTTATAAAAAGTTTGATTTCAAAGAGTCTTACGAGCGTAAGAAGTATTACGGCGACGAGGACGCCCTGGTCATGACGCTCGTGTTTTAAGCGAGTTTCGTTAGGGGCCTTTGTGTAGACGCCTTCTCAGGGCGGGAAATTTTATACTCGTTTTATCTTTCATTTTGTCACGAGCGGGTCTTAAGTGGATATAAAACTGAACGAGAGGGCCACGGTCCTTTATAATAAGAAAACGGCCTCAGGTGCCTACAGGCTCGGCCTCGGGTTCAGAGCCGAGGGCATCGTGGCAGGTCATTTTTTCATGATACGCTCGGCAAACTCCATTGACCCTTTGCTGAACAGGCCCCTCGGGGCCTATAGGGTCCTTGATTCGGCGGGAAAGGTTCTTGAGGCTAAACCCGGCCAGAGGAGTTTTTCAGGTTCCGGCGTGGAGTTTCTATATAATGTGGTCGGCAGGGGCACTGCCCTTCTCGCCGGGCTCAGGGCAGGCGATACTACAAGTCTTCTCGGCCCCATTGGAAATGGTTTTTCCATACCTGCGGGCAGTACTGAAAAGATAATAATGGTGGGCGGCGGCATGGGTATTGTGCCTTTTTACATGCTGGCAGAGGCCATCGGAGGCGGGGTCTTTTTGTTCGGGGCAAGGGGAGAGGCAGACGCCGGACTTACGGCTGATTTTGCCGGCCTCGGGTGCGAGATAAAGATTGCCACGGAAGACGGTTCAGTGGGTCAAAAAGGCCTTGTAACGGACTTATTGGCCCATGAGTTAAGGCCGGATTCCATTGTCTGCGCATGCGGTCCTCCCGGTATGCTCAAGGCCGTCTCGGCCATGACCTCTGAACTCGGCGCGCGGTGTTATGTTTCCCTTGAAAAGACAATGGCCTGCGGCATAGGCGTCTGCCTTGGATGCGCCGTGAAGACAAGGCGCAAGGGAAAGGCCGCGTACCGCATGGTCTGCTCCGAGGGGCCTGTATTTGATAGCGTTGATATTGATTGGGATGATATTTAGTGTCTTAAAGTGAGGGGCGGTAGCCCATGGAAGATAAAAAACCAGATAGCTCCGTTGATATCGGCGGCCTCAGGCTCAAGAACCCCGTGATGACTGCATCGGGAACCTTTGGCTACGGTCTTGAGTTCATGCCCTTCATGGACATTTCTTCTCTTGGCGCCATTATCGTAAAGGGTCTCTCTTTAAAGCCCCGCATGGGTAACGCCGCGCCGAGGATAGCCGAGACGCCCTGCGGCATGCTTAACGCCATTGGTCTGCAGAATGTCGGCGTAGAGGCCTTCATAGCCGAAAAACTCCCGCTTTTAGCTGATATTGATACTCATGTCATCGCCAATATCTTCGGCGAGACAATAGACGAGTACGCCGAGGTAGCCGCCCGTCTTGATGAGTGCGAGGCCGTAAAGGCCGTTGAGATAAATATCTCATGTCCCAATGTAAAAAGAGGCGGCATAGTCTTCGGTACAGACCCCGCTGAGGCGGCTAAGGTAGTAGGGGCGGTAAGAAAAGCCGTCAAGAGGATGCACGTAATGACGAAGCTATCGCCTAATGTGACGGATATAAAGGTAATGGTTCGGGCCGTTGAGTCTGCAGGCACAGACTCCATATCCCTTATAAATACTTTATCGGGCATGGCCGTTGATGTGGAGAGGCGGCGGCCAAGGCTTGCGAGCGTAGGCGGCGGGTTGTCCGGTCCTGCCATAAGGCCCGTGGCCTTGAAGATGCTATGGGAGGCAGGCAAGGTAGCGGGAGTACCCCTTATCGGTGTTGGGGGGATAAGCACGGCAAATGACGCTCTGGAGTTTATCATTGCCGGTGCAAGCGCCGTGCAGGTAGGTACGGCGAGTTTTATCAACCCCGCCACCTCAGGTCATGTCGCCGGGGGAATAGACGATTACCTTACTCGTAAAGGCATGAGCCTGTCGGAACTCAGGGGCTCTCTGCAATGCCCGTAAGCGCTGAGTGACCGGGGCGTGTGGGCGGATAAAATCGGACATGCCTTTTTAATCGCCGTGCCTTGAGAGAAGGCGTTTTACGTCATTGGTTTTACTTAACATGCAAAAGGAGGTTTAAGATGAGCGAGCCTGTTATATTTGATAAGAAACCCGTTGTAATGGAGCTTGAAGAGGGGACATATTACTGGTGCAGTTGCGGCCGTTCTGCTACACAGCCTTTCTGCGACGGGGCGCATAAGAAGACAGGCGAGTTTTCACCCGTAGTCTTTGAGATTGAAGAGAAGCAGAAGGTGCCGCTATGCAACTGTAAGAAGACGGCCACGCCGCCATACTGCGACGGCGCACATAAGGACCTCTAATGAGGGTCCGGATTTAAAGGAGAGGGCTCTTATGTGATTACGGGGATGCAATAGGGAGACACTTGGAGTGGAATTTATGTTATGTTATATTATGGTAATAAGCTTGTGTTGGGAGCGTGGATGTTAATCAATATGTTTTTGGAGTCCATGAATAAGCAAGTGCCCGGCATAAGAGTCGTGGAGGGATGAGATGGAAGATAACGATGCGATGACATTTTTAAGTTCACTTAAACATAAGAGGCGGATGGAGTTTTTCCGTCATAATCAGGTAATCCAGTATGCTATTTTTTCCATGATAATAATCGCGCATATCATCGGTTTTTATATGAATAGCTTCAACGGTTTTCTCTTCGCCATGATTCTGTCCGCTCTGGCATATTTTGTTAGTCCCTATGTGGTCACTAAGCTGAGGGCGGGTGATAGGCCCTGAGGGTTCTCTTGTAATAAAGGCGTCAAAGTATGATGACGGCGATGATTTAGTATTTTGCCGCCCTGAGTAAAATTTTCAAGATGACTCTTTGAATAGGTATGAATGTTATTGTGGTGAAACAAAAAAGGCCGGCCCTTTTAATGGGGCCGGCCTTTTTTGTTATGCTGTTGGTGTTTTATACTCCGGTTTATATGTGATCAAGCGCCTTTATCTGCCCGGCCACGTTGGATGCTATCTCTCCAAAGGCCTTTGCCTGAGCGGATTCGGGCTCCATGACGACAATGGGCGTTCCGCTGTCTCCTCCCTCTCTCGTCTTAATGTCAAGGGGGAGCGAGCCGAGTAGCGGCACTTCGTATCTTTCGCTTGTCTTTAATCCGCCGCCGCGGCTGAATATCTCTGTCTTTTCGTTGCAGTGCGGGCAGACGAATACGCTCATGTTCTCTATTATTCCAAGGACGGGTGCCTCTACCTCGGAGAACATCTTTATTGCGCGCCGCGCGTCAAGGAGGGCTATGTCCTGAGGAGTGGTGACTATGACGGCTCCCGTAAGCGGTATGGTCTGCACAAGGGTAAGCTGAACGTCTCCCGTGCCCGGGGGTAGATCTATGACGAGGTAATCGAGCTCGCCCCAGACTACGCCCTTTAGAAACTGCTGGATAAGTTGCATGACAAGGGGGCCGCGCCATATAAGGGGCGTCTCCTCGTCGAGCATGAAACCAACGGACATGAGCTTTACGCCGTGGTTCTCTATTGGTATGAGTTTTTCATCTTCCGTAGCGCCGGGCATCTCGTGTATGCCCATCATGAGTGGGATACTCGGCCCGTATACGTCGGCGTCAAGGAGGCCGACTTTGGCTCCCGTTGCCGCAAGAGAGAGGGCGAGGTTTACGGCCACGGTGGATTTACCGACGCCTCCCTTTCCGCTGGCAACGGCGATGGTGTGTTTTATCCCCGGAAGAGGGGACTTGGCCGGCATTTTTTTTGATTTAGGGGCCTCAGCCGTTACTTCTATCAAGACCTCTTCAACGCCGTCTATGGCCATTACGGCCTCTCGCGCATTATCCTCAAGTTCTTTTTTAAGAGGACATGCCGTAGTTGTAAGGACGAGCTTGAAGCTCACCGAGGGCGGTGATATCTCAATCCCCTGTATCATATTAAGGGATACAAGGTCGCGGTTAAGGTCAGGGTCCATTACGGAGCTTAGCGCCCCGAGGACCATCTCTTCTGTGATTTTGCCTTTATCAGTCAATGGAAACCCCTTCTCGTTTTTTTTATTGATACATTTTTTTCTATCCTGCCACTGCGCCCCTGCCTCGTCCCTGAATCACCGCTGTGTCTCTAAATCCCCCACATGTCTCTGAATCCCCCCGACGTCTCTGAATTCCCCCGACGTGTTTCTAAATGCCCCACGTGTCTTTGAATGCCCGACGTTAATATATTCTGCTATTATCGGGCCGCCGAGTTAATTTCCAACATAAGGGCCTCAATATCCGCTCCGTCACGCAGTGCCGCTTCTTCGATGCTTACGGCGCCTCCGCAGCATGAGTCGATATGAAACTTTGTAAAGACCCCTATGGTGGCCGGATAGAGTCTTATACAGTCATTGACGGTGAGGTCTTTTGTGATAGTGAGTTCTTCAGCCATCGTGGTCAATTCCCCTTGTCTCTATTTTTGGCAACGAGAGAGTTGAGCTCTTTGAGTACCTTGTCCATATCCACGTTATGTATGGTTGAGCCAAAGTATATGTCTTCGTTATCGGCCCCGGGGCAGGCGCCGCATCCGCCTCCGAAGAGCCGTTTAAATACATCGCGTGTCTCTGGATGCCTTCTGATGACATCTCCTATGCGCATGTCTTTTGTTATCTTTTTCATGGGTTTTTGCCCCGCCCATAGCTTGCTCTATGTCTTTTCTGCGTCTGGTACTGCTTTTTCTTTTTCATTAGGAGATGCCGGCGCTGATGCCGTGTCTTTGGCTTCAGCGGTTTTCTCCGTCTCCTTTGCTCCTGGTTTTTTTATGGCCTCAGCCTCTTTTGGGGCAGTGTCAGCGGAATGCGTTGCAGGGCTTTCTTTTTTATCTTCCTTTTTGACTTTTTTAACCCTTGGTCTTGCCGCGGGCTTTGCCTTTTGTCTGGCTTTTGCCGGTTTTTTCTTTGGTTTTGCCGTTGTTGCCTTGGCCGTGGAGGCGGGCTCAGGCGCCTTTGCCTCTGTCTTCGGCTGTGGCGAGGCTGACGAAGTCTTTGTCTCCTGTTTCGGTGCGCGCGGCCTTGCGGGCGGGCGCGGCGGAGGAGGCGTCGCGGCCTTAACGGTATTGAACATATTTAATGCAAAGCATACTACGGAGACACCTTCTACGATGGCGAATATGTAGAGAATGGTTCCGCCGCCGGGGTCTCCGATGAGTATCCATCCGAAGGCCATGCCGATAAGGCCGATATTGGCGAGCCAGAAGTGCCATACCGAGAGCTTTTCGTTCCAGAGCGGCTGACCGCTGAACCTTGGCAGTATGTGATAGGCCACTCCGTATACCATCATGGATATCCAGCCAAGGAGGTTGAAGTGTACATGTATGGGCATGGACGGATATACAGCCCCCGTACTACTCATGTGAATGCCGAGGAGCATGGCAAGGACGAAGTAGACCATGGCGGCCTTTATGAACGCTACGGTAATCTTGCTCATTTATCTTTTCCTTTATGTGGGCGTTTACGTTTTCATAGTCATATTGTTAATGAAAACGCAGGCATATATTGCTATCGCGGGATGTCCGATTCGATCGGACCCGCCTTAACCTTCTGATGCCGGCTGGCACGCATCCACGGGACATACCTCTGCGCAGGCTCCACACTCCGTGCAGAGGTTGGCGTCTATTACAAAGGGCTCGCCTTCGGATATAGCCCCCTCCGGGCATTCGGGCATACATGTCCCGCATGAAACGCAATCTTCTATTATGTGATAAGCCATTTTAATCCTCTTTTTTTATATGTTGGAATGCAGACAAAAAACTTCAGCCTCTATACGCCGCCCCAAGTTTTCGTCAACAAGGCCCGGTCGTGATACTTGATACTTCCCCTCCCCTATTGGCCCCGATTATGTTGAGCGGACTTCTTTTATCTCAGGGACTTTTTCTTTAATGGCCCTTTCTACGCCCATGGCAAGTGTAATCTGAGCGCTGGGACAGCCTGAGCAGGCGCCCTGTAGCTGTACGGTTACTATGCCGTTCTCTTCATCGAGGTCAACAAGCTCTACATCTCCGCCGTCTGCCTGCAAGGCCGGCCTGATGCCACGCAATGCCTCTTCTACTTCGTCTCTTAACATAATATATCCCTCCGGTTTTTTTATAGATTAGTTTACACTATAGAATAACGGGCTTTCAAGAGATTTAATATGATTTCTGTCATGCTTTATGATATATTCTTTCACCCCTGCTGTTTATTGGCTCAATAAGCCTTTTTTTCCCCGCGCATTCAAGGGCTTTGCCCTCTTTGCGCCGATGCTCGAGTTGACGTATGGGTGATTTGGGTGTAAAATACAATTTTGGGGACAGAAGAAAGTTCTTGACAAGCGGCCTTATTGACTGTATCTTTCACGAAAATACTCATTTTAATATGGCATCTAACAAGGAGGAGTAATATGCGTAAGTTGATCGGATTAGGTGTAGTGGCGTTAAGTCTTGCTGTCGCGGGTTCAGCCATGGCCGCGAATGGTGCGGATTTGTTCAAACACAAATGTCTCCCCTGCCATGGCGCGGAAGGCGCAGGCACGGCGATGGCCCCTGCTTTTCAGGGTAATGCCTTTATTAAAAGTTCCTCTAAGGCGGATATTGTAAATGTCGTAAAGAACGGTCGCGCCGGAGCGCAGAAGAAGTATAAAAACTTCGCCCTTTCCATGCCTCCGTGGAAGGCCTCTTTGAAGGACGATCAGATAAGCGCCATAGTTGATTATCTGAAGAGTGTTGCAAATAAATAAGTCCTTTTTTTAAAGATTTAAAGTATCGACAAAAAACCCCCGGCCTTGGCCGGGGGTTTTTTTTGTTGCCCGATTCATCTTCGCCACCCGATATCCTCTTCTCGTATCGAGGTATATGCAGATTTGCGTTGCCCGGTCATGGCCCTTAAATATATGAAACTTTATTGACAAAAGCGCAAAAATTGATGATAATTACCTCTTATTGATGCCATAAAGAGGATATTCTGCCTTAAAAGTCATTAATAATAAGGGAATACCTTGCTTAGAGTAGTATCTCTACTGCCTTAAACGGCCTTCACCCGGGCCTTGTCATAAATATAGTCAGATAAAAAAACAACCAATCTTCCATTTTCGGGAGGCACGATTTGAAGAACGCGGACATTATATATGTAGGTCTTGATGTCGGCTCTGTAAGCGCCGATACGGTTATACTTGATGAGAACAGAAATATTTTAGAAGAGCATTATACGAGGACGCAGGGCGCTCCCCTTGAGACCTCCCTTGAAGTCCTCAAGGATATTATAAACCGTTACGGGTATGAAAAGATAAAGCTCGTATCCGTAACAGGCGCGGGCGGTAAGCTCATAGCCCCGCTCATAGGAGCCGTATTTACAAACGAGGTCATTGCACAGGCAAAGGCCGTTGAGGTATTTCATCCCGAGGTACGGACGATTATCGAGATAGGCGGTCAGGATGCAAAACTTATCTTTGTCCGTCCCGAGGGGCAGAGGCTTACCATAGAAGACTTCCAGATGAACTCCGTATGCGCCGCCGGCACGGGCAGTTTCCTTGACCAGCAGGCCATCCGCATGGGGCTCACCATAGAAGAATTCGGCCTCCTTGCCTTGAAGAGCAAGAATCCACCGAGGGTAGCCGGACGGTGCAGTGTCTTTGCCAAGAGCGATATGATACACCTTCAGCAGATAGCCACGCCTGATTATGATATCGTCGCCGGGCTCTGCTACGCAGTGGCAAGAAACTTCAAGTCTACCATAGGCAGGGGCAAGGACTTTGTCGCCCCCGTGGCCTTTCAGGGAGGAGTAGCCGCCAACCTCGGCGTAAGAAAGGCCTTTAAAGAGATACTTGAGCTTGAGGATAATGATTACGTAATCCCCTCGCACTTTGCCTCCATGGGCGCCCTTGGCTCTCTCTTTAACTCACTTGACAAGAATAAAGGCCTTGACGCCTTTAAGGGTGTGGACGAGCTGGAGGCTTTCATCCATGGCGGAAGGGGAAGCAGTAAATCCCTTGAGAGGCTGGAGAGACCCACGGGACATCCCTCGCAGGACGCCACTCGGACGGGTTATGTCCTGAAACCCGGCGAGCGCGTCGGCGCATATATGGGCATAGACGTTGGCTCTACCTCTACAAATGTCATCCTCATAGATAAGGACATGGAGGTAATCACAAAGAGTTATCTTCCGACAGCGGGACGCCCCCTTGACGCTATAAAGAACGGTCTTGTAGATGTTTATGACGAGGTCGGCGACCGTGTCAAGGTCCTCGGCGTGGGCACTACGGGCTCGGGGCGGTACTTGGCCGGAGACTTCGTCGGCGCCGACTGCGTGCGTAACGAGATTACGGCGCAGGCCACCGCCGCCGCCGTCATAGACCCAACTGTTGATACCATCTTCGAGATAGGCGGGCAGGACTCAAAGTACATCGCCCTTGATGACAGCGTGGTTGTGGACTTTGAGATGAATAAGGTCTGCGCCGCAGGCACGGGCAGTTTTCTTGAGGAACAGGCCGAGAGGCTCGGCATTAACATCAGGGAAGAGTTCAGCGACATGGCCCTTGACTGCACGGCTCCGCCATCCATGGGTGAGCGCTGTACCGTCTTTATAGAGTCGGACATGGTGAACCATCAGCAAAAGGGCGTTGGAAAAGACGGCCTCGTGGCGGGGCTTGCCTATTCCATTGTGCTTAACTACCTTAACCGCGTTGTCGGTGACAGGCGTATCGGTAATAATATTTTCTTTCAGGGCGGAACAGCGGCAAACCTCGCCGTAGTTGCGGCATTTGAGAAGGTGACGGGCAAGAAGATAACCGTGCCGAAGCATCACGACGTGACAGGGGCCATAGGCGTGGCCATGCTCGCGCTGAAAGAAAAAGAAGCGGGCAAGGCCACAAGGTTTCGCGGTTTTGACCTTGGAAAGACAAAGTACGATATAGAGACCTTTGACTGCAAGGACTGCTCAAATCTCTGTAATATACGAAAGGTCGTCGTCGAGGGCGCTACGCCTCTTTATTATGGCGGAAGGTGCGATAAATACGAGGTAAAGACAGAGGGTGACGATAAGGTACAGTTGCCGGATCTATTCAAGGAAAGAGAAAAACTCCTCTATTCTACTTATCGGGGAAAGGTGGCGTATAAAGACGCCCCTGTTATCGGCCTCCCGAGGATACTCATGATGCACGAGCTCTATCCTTTCTGGAAGGGCTTTTTCGATACCCTTGGTTTCCGTGTGAAGCTATCCTCGCCTACGAACAAAGATATCATCAAGATGGGTCTTGAGAAGATAGTCTCAGAGACCTGTTTCCCTGTTAAGGTCTCACACGGCCATGTGCAGGAGCTTATTGATAAGGGTGTTAAGAAGATATTCCTCCCAAGCCTTGTTAATATGCCTCCGGCAAGGGAAGGGGACCAGCACACTGTGCTCTGTCCCTATATTCAGGCCCTCCCATATTACATGGACTCTGCCTTCAAGTTCGAGCACACGGACGTAGAGGTCATTAAACCTGTTATACATTTTAACCAGAAGATGTCGGGAATAAAAAAGGAGTTCTTTGCCCTCGGGCGCACCCTTGGAAAGGGCAGGGGAGAGGTGGATAAGGCCCTGAAGGTTGCCTTTGACGCATGGGAGAGGTTCCGCGCGAGCCTCGTAGCGAGGGGTAAAGAGGTTATAGACGGCCTTGATAAAGATGCTACGGCCCTTGTCATAGTGGGCAGGGCATATAACACGGCGGATTCGGGCATCAACCTTGAATTGCCTAAAAAACTCCGCGAGATGGGAACCATCGCCATACCCTTTGATATGCTTCCCCTTGACTCGGCCATTGACGATGTCATCGCGAAGGATATGTACTGGAAGAACGGCCAGCGCATAATGGGGGTGCAGAAACTCATAAGAGATGATAAACGCCTCTTCTCCGTCTACCTTACCAACTTCGGTTGCGGCCCGGATTCCCTTATTACCCATTTTTACCGCGACGCATCAAAGGGCAAGCCTTTCCTTCAGCTTGAGATAGACGAGCACTCCGCCGATGCCGGTGCCATTACCCGGTGCGAGGCATACCTTGACAGCATCAAGAACGTGCGGGACAGGATTGAGAAAGACACAAAGGTCCGCACCGTCCTTGAGAGGACTAATATAAAGAAAAAGATATTCCTTCCATACATGGCCGACGGCGCCTACGGCATAGCCGCCGCTTTCGAGGCCTGCGGAGTTGAGGCCGAGGTCATGCCCATGCCTGATGAGGAGAGCCTGAAGTACGGTCGCCGTTATACATCGGGGCGTGAGTGTTATCCCTGCATCGTTACTACGGGAGACATGATGAAGGTCCTGAAGAGAGATGACTTTGACCCGAAAAAGAGCGCCTTCTTCATGCCCTCAGGCAACGGCCCATGCAGGTTCGGCCAGTATAACCGCTATCAGAGGCTTATTCTTGACGAGGTCGGCTCCAAGGATGTGCCTATCTACGCGCCCGATCAGGACGGCACCTTCTACAAAGAGCTCGGCATGGTCGGCGGCAACTTCCCGCGCCTTGCCTGGTGGGGCATAGTAGCCGTTGATCTTCTTGAAAAACTCCTCCGTGAGACACGCCCCTATGAAATGCAGGCAGGAGAGACAGAGAAGGTCTACTGGAGTTCCGTATGGAGGGTCTGCGACGCAATACGGGCAAAGCGTTTCCCTGATAAGGAGATGAAGATAGCGAGAGACGCCTTCAGGATGGTTGCAGTAAAAGACCCTGGTAGCAGGCCCGTCGTAGGTGTGGTGGGCGAGATATACGTGAGAAACAACCGCTTCAGCAACGAGGACCTTGTCCTGAAACTTGAGGCCCTCGGCGCCGAGGTCATGCTCCCGACGGTCTCGGAGTGGATATTCTACACAAACTTCACCTCCAAGCGCAATACGCTAAAGAGAAAAGAGTACGGAGATTTTTTCCGTACCATAACGAACAACTTCTTTCAGCACAAGGACGAGAAGAAGCTTGAAAATATCATCGTCGGCGACCTTCGAGCAGGACATGAGGCGAGCATCGAGGAGATTATCAAAAAGGCCGAGGGTTATATCCACGATTCCTTCGAGGGCGAGGCCGTCCTCAGCGTGGGCAAGGCCCTTGATTATATTGCGCATGGCGTAAGCGGTCTCGTCAACGCCATGCCCTTCAGCTGTATGCCGGGCACGGTTGTGAACGCCATGTTGAAAAAGCTCCGCGAGGATAACGGGAACATCCCTTACCTCAACATGGTATACGAGGGCTCGGAGTCGGCCAATACCATTACGCGTATGGAGGCCTTTGTTCACCAGACCCATGACTTCAATGGAAGGGCAGATGAGAGAAGCAAAAAGGCCTCGGTAATAGACAAGGCCGCCGGCTGAGGGCAGTCGGGCCGCTTCATAAATACTAACCATGCAAGGGGCGCGGAGGGGTTTTCCCCTGTACCGCGCCCCTTGCTTTATTAAGAGAT